>NZ_JAHLQK010000030.1 GCF_018919215.1 Alkaliphilus flagellatus | reverse complement strand
ATGATCAAAGCCGCGGCGGCGGCCGGCCTCATCGACGAGGCGGCGGTGGCCTGCGAGGCCGCCCTCTCGGTCTACCGGGCCGGGGCGGACATCCTCATCACCTACTACGCCAAGGAGCTGGCCGGGTGGATGGACGAAGGGAGGATCGGCTGATGGGCCGTTCAGAAGAGCTCTTTACCCGGGCGGTGCAGCACATCCCCGGCGGGGTCAACAGCCCGGTGCGGGCCTTTGCCGCGGTGGGCAGCACCCCCCGCTTTATCCGCAAGGCGGACAAGCAGTTCATCTGGGATGTGGAGGGCAACCGCTACATCGACTACATCGGCTCCTGGGGGCCGATGATCCTGGGCCACAACTTCCCCGCCATCCGCGAGGCGGTGATCTCGGCGGCGGGGAGCGGCCTCTCCTTTGGCGCGGCCACCGAAAAGGAGGTGGAGATGGCCGAGCTCATCTGCGAGCTGGTCCCCTCCATCGAGATGGTGCGGATGGTCAACTCCGGCACCGC
>NZ_JAHLQK010000029.1 GCF_018919215.1 Alkaliphilus flagellatus | reverse complement strand
CCAGTCACTAAGTACATAAACACGAACAATACATTAATGGGTTTTACAAAGTAGATAAGACGGTGAAGCAAATCCATACGATAATTAATCACTTTCCAGGGACAAAGTTGGTAGCGTAAGACCAGGCGTTGTTAGCCACAGGATCTGCCAAGTGATCAAACAAGTTCTCGATGGGACCTTTACCAGTAACAATGGCTTGAACAAAGAATCCAAACATCGAGAACATGGCAAGACGTCCGTTCTTGAGCTCCTTAACCTTCAACTCAGCGAAGGCCTCTGGGTCCTCCGCCAGATTCAACGGGTCGAACGCACCTCCGGGGTAAAGCGGGTCAAGACCTTCTCCGAGAGGACCACCTCCGATTCTGTACCCTTCGATGAAGCCCATGAGAACAACTTGACAAGCCCAGATGGCTAGGATGCTTTGCGCGTGGATCAAGTTAGGGTACAGAATCGGAGGTGGTCCTCTCGGAGAAGGTCTTGACCCGCTTTACCCCGGAGGTGCGTT
>NZ_JAHLQK010000028.1 GCF_018919215.1 Alkaliphilus flagellatus | reverse complement strand
CGCCCCCCGCGGCCGGGGCATAGTCCACCCCCGGCCGGGCCGGGAGGGGGACGCCGGCGGAAAACCGGGCCAGCCCCTCCACGTCCGCCCCCAGGGCGGTCGCCCGCCGCGCGCCCTCCAGCACCGGCCCCTGGGGTCCGGCACCCCAGGTGTAGGGGTAGTGCTGCAGCTTCTGCAGCCACTGGGCGGCATCCAGGCCGGCGCAGTCCGCCGGCACCGCGAAGAGGAGGGCGCAGTCCAGGTATCCCCGCCCCGACACCACCGTAAAGGTCAGGGGGGCAGCCGCCGCGGCCTCCAGGTGGAGGAGCCCGGCGTAGAGGGTGAACTTGGCGTTGATCCGCCCCATCTCCACCTGGCAGTCCCCCGCGGCGGCAAAGAGCCGCCCCACCCCCCGGGCCACCGCCGCCACCAGGTAGTCCCCCGGCTGCCAGTCCAGGTCGGCCGCCGTCTCCAGGGTGTGCCCGATCCCCACCGCCGCCCCGTAGCGGCCGTGCAGGGGGCTGGGC
>NZ_JAHLQK010000027.1 GCF_018919215.1 Alkaliphilus flagellatus | reverse complement strand
AAATGAGTATTGATCCGCGGATGTCCGAATGGGGCAACCCACCTAGAGTCATGTCTAGGTATCCTGTACTGAATACATAGGTGCAGGAGGTGAACCGCCTGAACTGAAACATCTAAGTAGGGCGAGGAAGAGAAATCAAACGAGATTCCGAAAGTAGTGGCGAGCGAAATCGGAAGAGGCCAAACCAGGGGTAGAAATACCCTTGGGGTTGAGGACTGCATTTAGGATTGTGCGAGTTTAAGAGAACGGCATGGGAAGGCCGGCCAGAGAGGGTGAGAGCCCCGTATCTGAAAAGCGAGCGCACCGAGCAGGATCCAGAGTACCGCGGGACACGAGGAATCCCGTGGGAAGCCGGGGGGACCACCCTCCAAGCCTAAATACTACCTGGTGACCGATAGCGTATAGTACTGTGAAGGAAAGGTGAAAAGAACCCCGGGAGGGGAGTGAAATAGAACCTGAAACCCTGTGCCTACAAGCACATAGAGCACGTCAAAGTGTGATATGGTACTT
>NZ_JAHLQK010000026.1 GCF_018919215.1 Alkaliphilus flagellatus | reverse complement strand
TCGGAAGGTGCGGCTGGATCACCTCCTTTCTAAGGAGAATTGGCAATCTATACTGTCTAGTTTTGAGAGACCTTTTGTCTTTCGAAATGAAACTCGGCTAACGCTGAGTACTCCAATCACACCAAATCTGAAATTTGGGAGATTGAAGCATATGGGGGCGTAGCTCAGTTGGGAGAGCACCTGCCTTGCAAGCAGGGGGTCAGGAGTTCGACTCTCCTCGTCTCCACCATAGAATACCAATTTAAAAGGTTGACATAAAACATTTTATTTGGTATTATATTATTCCGTCTTAAAGGCGGTTAATTAGTTCCTTGAAAACTACACAATGTTAGATTATGACCTAACCCGATTTGCAAAACAAATCGAAGGTAGGTCAAACGCAATGAGCATCAAATTTGCATGACTGAAAAGGAATAAGCAAATTTAGAGTGCGAAACTGCGAATAGCTTTGGTCAAGCTAATAAGGGCAGAAGGCGGATGCCTTGGCACCAGGAGTCGATGAAGGACGTGGTAAGCTGCG
>NZ_JAHLQK010000025.1 GCF_018919215.1 Alkaliphilus flagellatus | reverse complement strand
CCTGGGGGGGCGCAGATGGAGGCGCACTCGAGGATCTTGCCCAGGTGGATGGCCAGCCCCTTGTCGCAGCCCGCCCGCACTGCCGGGGCGGCAAAGACCGACGGGTCGTAAGTGCGCCCGGCCAAAACGACCTGCGCCCCCTCGTCCAGGGCCTTGATAAAGGGCTCCATCCCCATCTGGCCCACAATGCGGGTGGTGGCGCCCACCGCCTCCTCGGTCAGTTCGGGCGCCGGGGCAAGGGGTTTCACCTTCCCCGCCCGCAGGGCCGCCTTGACATCCTCTTTTGCAAACTCGGCGTGGATGACCGCCAGCTTGAAGTGGAGGTCTTTCTCCCGGGCGATCTCCTCCACAATCTCGCGGCACCAGTTCAGGTGGGGCTCGCCGCCGCTGCCGCCGGCGGTACCGATGACCACCGGAATGCCCTCCTTGACCCCGGCTTCCAGCATGATCTCCAGATCGCGCTTGACCGCGTCCCGGTCGGTAAAGGAGACCCCCGCCCCCAGGTAGTAGGGCCCGGGATCGCT
>NZ_JAHLQK010000024.1 GCF_018919215.1 Alkaliphilus flagellatus | reverse complement strand
CTGCGGCTGGGACTGCTGCAGTTCGGCATGTTCCTGCAGATCGCCCTCGCCGCCTACCAGGTGTTTTTGATGGTCTGGGCGAAGAAGCACCCGGCTGCCGCCCAGGGCTCCAGCGCCGTCGGCGAGATGCCGGCTGCCGCTGCTGCCGGCGCTGTGGCGGGCGCGCCTGTCCCCCCGCAGGGCGGGTACACCGTTCCCCAGGGCGGATACGCCCCGGCTCCCCAGGCGCCCAAGGGCGAGGGGCTGAAGAAATTTAAAGAATTCGCCAAGAGCAAAGCCGGCAAGCTCACCTTTATCGGGGTGGCGGCGGCGCTGGTCCTCCTCATCGGCGGGGGCATCGCCATTTCGATCCTCACCCAGACCCGGCTGGACCTGGTCTCCAATGTGGAGTACACCCTGGAGGGCGAGTCGGGAGACGCCTACATCCTCCTCGACCGCGCCAATGTGGACTACGACTACAACGACAGCGACGTGGCCAACTTCGTCTCCTCCATCAGCTACCAGTTTGAGCCCAGCGACGGCCTGAAAAA
>NZ_JAHLQK010000023.1 GCF_018919215.1 Alkaliphilus flagellatus | reverse complement strand
ATCTCCTCGGTGACCACCCGGTTGGCGATCAACTCGTCCTTGGTCTTGTCGTAGATTTCGCTGACCCGGCCGCGCAGGGCCCGGGGCACCTTGTTGTTGCCGAAAAAGACGTAGAAGAGCCCGCCGAAGATGGGCAGGGCCATGACGATGAGGATCCAGGGGATCTTGTAGGCCGGGTTGTCGTCCTTGGAGATGACCCAGACAGCACAGAGGCCGCTGAGGACGATGAGAATGGGCTGTAAGTAGACAAATTCCTCGCTGAGGCGCCAGATGGCGACCACCAGAAAGGCCGCTTGCAGGAGGATCAAGACCCCCACGATGACGATCCTGCTGAGCAGGACCTTGGCTATTTTTTTCATACTTTATCCTTGTCTGTGCTCTGATTTTGCCGGTGCGGCGGGCGAATAGCTCTGCACCAGCTCCTTGTAAAAGAGAACGGCCTTGGCCAGCGCCTCCACGCCGAGGTTCTCGTCCACCCCGTGGATGCTGCCCAGCTGCTGTTTGTCGATGGAGAGGGGGGCAAAGCGGAGCACGCAGTCGCAAATCCTCTCGTAGTGGCGGGAATCGCTCCCCTGCAACATGATGTAGGGGGCCACCCCCGCCTCG
>NZ_JAHLQK010000022.1 GCF_018919215.1 Alkaliphilus flagellatus | reverse complement strand
GATCCTCCTTGTATTTATCCCAGAGGCGGCTTGCGGGGGCTGCCCGGCCGCCGGATGTGCGTCGGTGCAAAGGGAGGGTGGGAAAGGGGGGCTGTCAGCAGCCTCCGCCTTCCCACCCTCTCAGGGCCTATTGTTTTTTCTTGTCCAGCTCGGTGAGCATGTCGACCCGGCGCTGGTGGCGGCCGCCCTCATAGGCGGTGTCGAGAAACACGTCCACCAGTTCGCAGGCCAGGCCAGAGGAAATGACCCGTCCCCCCATGCACAGCACGTTGGCGTCGTTGTGCATGCGGGTGTACTTGGCGCTGTAGTAGTCGGAGCAGCAGGCCGCCCGGATGCCAGGGGTCTTGTTGGCGGCAATGGAAATGCCGATGCCGGTGCCGCAGAACAGCAGGCCCCTCTCGCACTCGCCGGAGGTGATGTGGGCGCAGGTCTCGCTGGCGATCACCGGGTAGTCCACGCTCTCCCCGTTGCAGCCGCAGTCGATGTACTCGATGCCGCGCTCGTCCAAATGCTTTTTGACTTCTTCTTTCAGGGCGTATCCGCCGTGATCGCAACCGATGGCTAACATATTCACATTCCTCCGTTTGATTTTTGCCGCTCCTGCCGCTCGCGCTGGGCCTGGGAGAGGCGTATGTAGTGCAGGGCCAGCGCA
>NZ_JAHLQK010000021.1 GCF_018919215.1 Alkaliphilus flagellatus | reverse complement strand
CTTGCCATATTTTCACCTCCCTCTCCCTTTGGTCAGTAATAAAATATGCAGGTTGTTGATATGTGTGCCAATTATAAAAAATAATTTTGGTAGAAAAATATCCTAAAACAAGTCTTGGAGAATTTAAAAAGGAAATTATATAAAAACTCTTAAGAAGGTAGGTTATTACTACTATTCTTTTTTACATTTAACAAGTACATAATTAGAGATAATAAGAGAACTGGAGAAAAAAATTAAATGGTTGGATATGATATAGTAAAATAATTGATAATGATGAAGGGTTTTTATCAAAGAAAAAGTTAAATAACAAATTGAAAGAGTATGAAAGTCTAGTATTTTTATCCTGAATAAATATAAAACATATTCTATATTATAAAACATTCTTATTTTCTCATAGAATCCTTCTATTAAAATACTATTCACAAAAATAGAACAAGAGAATATTATGTACTAGGCAAAAGGCCAATAGGATTTTAGACATCATAAAAGACTGATAGGAGGAAATAAAATTGGATAATAGAGAAGTTTTCATAAATAACAAAGATGTTGAGATTATTATTAAGAGCAAAAATGCAGAAGACTGCCATAGTAAATTTGAAAATGCTGTAGCACACAAAAAACCTGAAAGTAAAACATCTTGTGTTGAAGTTAAAGCTGAAACTTTAGGAGATTGTGACAATAATCCAGTAAGATTAAACCCAATTACAGCAGGTGTTGTAGCGAAAATACCAGTA
>NZ_JAHLQK010000020.1 GCF_018919215.1 Alkaliphilus flagellatus | reverse complement strand
GACTTAATTCTTGGATCTACAAAGGCATATAGAATATCTACAAATAGGTTTATAATACTGAAAGTAATAGCTATAAATAATACTCCACCTTGTACAACTGGGAAGTCTCTAGATTTAATAGAGTCTACCATTAGACGTCCTACTCCTGGAATTGAATAGATAGATTCAGTTAATACCGCCCCACCTAGTAAACTTCCGAACTGTAGACCAATAACTGTAATAATTGGAATAAGTGCATTTTTAAGGGCATGTCTATTTATTATAATAGATTCTACTTGCCCTTTTGCTCTCGCAGTTCTAATATAATCTTGACGTACTACTTCAAGCATACTAGATCTTGTCATACGAGTAATAGTTGCTGCAGAGCTTGTACCTAGAGTTATGGCAGGTAGTATCATATGCTTTAGACTAGTAAAGCCTGATGCTGGAAGCCAACCTAGATTTACTGAGAATAAGAGAATAAGCATTAGTCCTTGCCAGAAGTTAGGCATAGAAACTCCTAATAAAGCTAATACCATACTTACTTGATCGAATAAGGTGTATTGTCTTGTTGCAGAAATAATTCCTACTGGAATACCAATTGCTACTGCAACTAATACCCCTATTGCTGCAAGCTTTAAAGTAGCTGGGAATCTTGTCATAATCTCATTAGCTACAGATCTATTAGTTGCATAGGAACGACCTATATCTTGATTAACTACAGCCCTCTTAACATATCTACCATATTGGATAAGGAAAGGATCATCTAACCCCATTTCGTCTCTTAATTTTAAAACATCTTCTACTGGTGCTGACTCACCAAGCATAATTCTTGCAGGATCACCAGGTGTAAAATGCATTA
>NZ_JAHLQK010000019.1 GCF_018919215.1 Alkaliphilus flagellatus | reverse complement strand
CAAACATTATTATTAATTAGAGGAGGGTTATTAATGCGTGAAGTAGAAACTTCTAAAATGTTAACACCTGAGATGATCGAAACAGTAGCGGATAATTGGGATAAACTAAGAAGGTTATTTGATTTTGAAGAAGAAACACGTCATCACAGATGCGAGCATCATAAAAAGCATAAAGAATGTGAAGAATGTTGTTGTCCTGACTTTTTAAAATTTAATTTCTGGTTTTCTGATGTGAAAATTGAAAATGAAAATGCTGAGTGTGAAGATGAAGACAAAGATGATAGATGTAAAGATAAACACAGACGTCATAGATGCGAAGATGACCATAGACATCATAGATGTGAAGACGACCACAGACATCATAGATGTGAAGACGAACGCAAACATCATAGATGTGAACATGAGAACAAACGTCATAAATGTAAACACCATAGATATAGCGACGAATACTAATTTGTACTAACTATTATATTCCAACTATCTATGAAATGTGATTAACTCTATTATCCAAAAACTAATAAAAGGCAGCTTATTTTGTTCATATATTGTTTGCCATAGCTCCTGCTTTAAATATAATATATAGCTGAAATTGGCCAGATCTAGATCTGGTCAATTTCCATTAATAGTTTAATTTATTATTTGATTAACATAATGCATACCATTACAATGCTACGGAACCTCAATCTTATTAGATTACAAAAATGTAAAAAATAATGGTAGTAACCTACCTTCTTAAGAATTTTTATATAATTTCCTTTTTAGTTCTCCAAGACTTGTTTTAGGATATTTTTCTATTAAATTTATTTTTTTATACTTGGCACACATATCAACAACCTGCATATTTTATTACTGACCAAAGGGAGAGGGAGGTGAAAATATGGCAAG
>NZ_JAHLQK010000018.1 GCF_018919215.1 Alkaliphilus flagellatus | reverse complement strand
TGTAGTTCAATGGTAGAACGTCAGCCTTCCAAGCTGATCGCGAGGGTTCGATTCCCTTCACCCGCTCCATTTAATTCGAAAATAACAGGGTCCATTAGCTCAGTCGGTAGAGCACCTGACTTTTAATCAGGGTGTCCCGCGTTCGAGTCGCGGATGGATCACCATGATAAAGCAATTTAAGATGGCGACATAGCCAAGTGGTAAGGCAGAGGTCTGCAAAACCTTTATTCCCCAGTTCAAATCTGGGTGTCGCCTCCAAAATGCGCTCATAGCTCAGCTGGATAGAGTGTCTGACTACGAATCAGAAGGTCGGGAGTTCGAATCTCTCTGGGCGCACCATCTGTTTGTTGATGTAGATTAATTGTATAAACAAATTGAGATTTATGATTAACTATACAATATAAATATGGAGGGGTTCCCGAGCGGCCAAAGGGGGCAGACTGTAAATCTGTTGTCAGCGACTTCGAAGGTTCGAATCCTTCTCCCTCCACCATTTTAGAAAGAAACTCAGTTAATGCTGAGGACTCTACTTACATCAAATCGAGGATTTTGGTAATTGAAATATGCGGGTGTGGCGGAATTGGCAGACGCACTAGACTTAGGATCTAGCGGGTAACCGTGGGGGTTCGACTCCCTTCACCCGCACCATTATAGTAAAACATTTCAAGGAAACTCAGCTAGTGCTGAGTACTTCAATCACACAAATTTTTAATTTGGTGTGAGTGGAGCATGCGGAAGTGGCTCAGTGGTAGAGCATCGCCTTGCCAAGGCGAGGGTCGCGGGTTCGAGTCCCGTCTTCCGCTCCATTATTATGGTGGATGTAGTCAAGTGGTTAAGACACAGGATTGTGGCTCCTGCACTCGTGGGTTCGACTCCCATCATCCACCCCAAGTTTTGGGATATAGCCAAGTCGGTAAGGCAACGGACTTTGACTCCGTCATTCCGCAGGTTCGAGTCCTGCTATCC
>NZ_JAHLQK010000017.1 GCF_018919215.1 Alkaliphilus flagellatus | reverse complement strand
TGGGGAAAAAGAGTTATTTGATTAATTAGTAAATCATACAAAGACTTGCAAGTTTTACATCTAAACAACATCTCTCTCTTTCTCTTATTACACTCATACTGAAGCAAATACTGATAAAAACTTGGCTCACTTTCCGGGAACGAAGTTGGTGGCGAAGGCCCATGCGTTGTTGTTGACTGGATCAGCAAGATGGTCAGCAAGGTTCTCCAAGGGTCCCTTACCAGTGACAATGGCTTGAACAAAGAATCCAAACATAGAGAACATAGCCAATCTTCCGTTCTTGACCTCCTTCACCTTCAACTCCGCGAAAGCCTCTGGGTCGGTAGCCAAGCCCAATGGGTCGAAGCTGCCTCCTGGGTAGAGCAAGTCCTCGGCCTCTCCCAAGGGCCCGTTTCCTGCAACTCTGTAACCTTCAACGGCTCCCATCAAGATCACTTGAGTAGCCCAAATAGCCAAAATGCTCTGAGCGTGAACCAAGCTTGGGTTTCCCAAGTAGTCGAGTCCTCCGTCGCTGAAGATCTGTGAGCCAGCCTTGAACCAAACCGCCTCTCCGAACTTGACTCCATTCCTGGCCAGCAACTCCGGGAAGACGCAGCCTAGGGCTCCGAGCATGGCCCACCTGCAGTGGATAACTTCTAGCTCACGGTTCCTCGCGAACGTCTCGGGATCGGCTGAGAGACCTGCGGTGTCCCATCCGTAGTCTCCTGGGAACTCTCCGGTAAGGTAGCTCGGTGGCTCGCCGGAGAATGGGCCCAAGTACTTGACTCTCTCGGATCCGTACCATGGGCTGCCTGATGGGCCCTTTGGCTTGGCTACGGTCTTCCTCATTGTCACACGGCCGCTTCCAAGGACTTCTGATGCTGCTGGGGAAAGCTTGACGGCCTTTCCGGCGAAGGCAGGGGAGGAGAGAGCCATTGTTGAGGCGGCCATTGCGGTTGAGTGCTGAGCAAAATAAAACGTTTATTGGTTGTTGTTTG
>NZ_JAHLQK010000016.1 GCF_018919215.1 Alkaliphilus flagellatus | reverse complement strand
GTCTCTCAAAACTAGACAGTATAGATTGCCAATTCTCCTTAGAAAGGAGGTGATCCAGCCGCACCTTCCGATACGGCTACCTTGTTACGACTTCACCCCAGTCATTGGCTTCACCTTCGACAGCTTCCTCCAATAAAGGTTGGATAGCTGGCTTCGGGTGCTTCCGACTCCCGTGGTGTGACGGGCGGTGTGTACAAGACCCGGGAACGCATTCACCGCGACATTCTGATCCGCGATTACTAGCAACTCCGACTTCATGTGGGCGAGTTTCAGCCCACAATCCGAACTGGGACCGATTTTGTAGGATTCGCTCCGGATTACTCCTTGGCTGCCCGTTGTATCGGCCATTGTAGCACGTGTGTAGCCCTGAACATAAGGGGCATGATGATTTGACGTCATCCCCACCTTCCTCCGAGTTATCCCCGGCAGTCTCTCTAGAGTGCCCAGCCGAACTGCTGGCAACTAAAGACAAGGGTTGCGCTCGTTGCGGGACTTAACCCAACATCTCACGACACGAGCTGACGACAACCATGCACCACCTGTCACCTCAGTCCCCGAAGGGAAGGCTTCGATTAAAAAGCTGTCCGAGGGATGTCAAGTCCAGGTAAGGTTCTTCGCGTTGCTTCGAATTAAACCACATGCTCCGCTGCTTGTGCGGGTCCCCGTCAATTCCTTTGAGTTTCATTCTTGCGAACGTACTCCCCAGGCGGAGTGCTTAATGCGTTAACTGCGGCACCGAGGTTTGACCCCCAACACCTAGCACTCATCGTTTACGGCGTGGACTACCAGGGTATCTAATCCTGTTCGCTACCCACGCTTTCGTGCCTCAGCGTCAGTTGCAGTCCAGAGAGTCGCCTTCGCCACTGGTGTTCCTCCTAATATCTACGCATTTCACCGCTACACTAGGAATTCCACTCTCCTCTCCTGCACTCAAGCCCTACAGTTTCAAAGGCTTACTACGGTTGAGCCGTAGCCTTTAACCTCTGACCCATAGGGCCGCCTACGCACCCTTTACGCCCAATGATTCCGGATAACGCTTGCCCCCTACGTATTACCGCGGCTGCTGGCACGTAGTTAGCCGGGGCTTCCTCCTAAGGTACCGTCATTATCTTCCCTTAGGACAGAGCTTTACGACCCGAAAGCCTTCATCGCTCACGCGGCGTTGCTGCATCAGGGTTTCCCCCATTGTGCAATATTCCCCACTGCTGCCTCCCGTAGGAGTCTGGACCGTGTCTCAGTTCCAGTGTGGCCGTTCACCCTCTCAGGCCGGCTACTGATCGTCGCCTTGGTGAGCCATTACCTCACCAACTAGCTAATCAGACGCGGGCCCATCCTATACCGAAATTCTTTGACCTTTTAGGGATGCCCCTAAAAGGTATTATGGGGTATTAGCAATGGTTTCCCATTGTTATTCCCCTGTACAGGGTAGGTTGCCCACGCGTTACTCACCCGTCCGCCGCTAAATTAAAATCATTCCACCCGAAGGCTTCCTGAAAATAACTCCGCTCGACTTGCATGTGTTAGGCACGCCGCCAGCGTTCATCCTGAGCCAGGATCAAACTCTTAAA
>NZ_JAHLQK010000015.1 GCF_018919215.1 Alkaliphilus flagellatus | reverse complement strand
TAGCGCAGTTTGGTAGCGCACATGGTTTGGGACCATGGGGCCGGGGGTTCGAATCCCTCCACCCGGACCAGTTATATAAAATGCTAAAAAAATGAGGGCCTTTAGCTCAGTTGGTCAGAGCATCCGGCTCATAACCGGCAGGTCCGGGGTTCGAGTCCCTGAAGGCCCACCATTTTAAAAATAATTTAGAGTAATGTGTAAATATAGGGGTGTAGTTCAGTTGGTAGAACAGTGGTCTCCAAAACCACGTGTCGTGGGTTCAAGTCCTGCCACCCCTGCCAGTTTCCGGGTGTAGCGCAGTTTGGTAGCGCACATGGTTTGGGACCATGGGGCCGGGGGTTCGAATCCCTCCACCCGGACCAATTGTGGGCTCATAGCTCAGGTGGTTAGAGCGCACGCCTGATAAGCGTGAGGTCGGTGGTTCGAGTCCACTTGAGCCCACCATTTAATTGTACAAGCCCAGATAGCTCAGTCGGTAGAGCAGGGGACTGAAAATCCCCGTGTCGGTGGTTCGATTCCGCCTCTGGGCACCATAATGGCGGCATAGCTTAGTTGGCTAGAGCGTTCGGTTCATACCCGAAAGGTCACAGGTTCGACTCCTGTTGCCGCTACCATGTTTAATCTTATCTATAAGGGCGCATAGCTCAGCTGGGAGAGCACCTGCCTTACAAGCAGGGGGTCACAGGTTCAAGTCCTGTTGCGCCCACCAAAATTGGCCTGGTAGTTCAGATGGTTAGAATGCCAGCCTGTCACGCTGGAGGTCGAGGGTTCGAGTCCCTTCCAGGTCGCCAATTTTAATATTTAATTTTTAATTAAAGCATGCTGGTGTAGCTCAGTTGGCCAGAGCAGCTGATTTGTAATCAGCAGGTCGCGGGTTCGAATCCCATCACCAGCTCCATTATTTGTACGGAGGGGTTCCCGAGCGGCCAAAGGGGGCAGACTGTAAATCTGTTGTCAGCGACTTCGAAGGTTCGAATCCTTCTCCCTCCACCATTAATTTAATATGCGGGTGTGGCGGAATTGGCAGACGCACTAGACTTAGGATCTAGCGGGCAACCGTGGGGGTTCGACTCCCTTCACCCGCACCATTTATTGAATTTAAGCATGCGGAAGTGGCTCAGTGGTAGAGCATCGCCTTGCCAAGGCGAGGGTCGCGGGTTCGAGTCCCGTCTTCCGCTCCAATTTATTTATGGGCTCATAGCTCAGGTGGTTAGAGCGCACGCCTGATAAGCGTGAGGTCGGTGGTTCGAGTCCACTTGAGCCCACCATTTAATTGTACAAGCCCAGATAGCTCAGTCGGTAGAGCAGGGGACTGAAAATCCCCGTGTCGGTGGTTCGATTCCGCCTCTGGGCACCAATGAAGAGATTGAATGATACAAGTCTCTTTTTTTATTTTCACTAAAATTATAATTATGTTTTTATTTAATATCGTATATCTACATTCAAAGGTTATCATAGTAAAAAGCAGTTATATAGTTGAAATTTAAAAGTCTAAAAATAAATTAAAAAAGTGTTGACATAATGTTTCAGATGTGATATATTAAATAAGTCGCCGCAATAAGGCGATGGGGCATAAGCCCTTGAAGAGGTCTTTGAAAACTAAACAGTATAGATTAAGCCAGCAAAAGTAGATTACCAAAATCTTTGATTTTATGTAAGATACTTTCTCAGCGAAAAGCTGAGTTTCCATTAAATATTAATTTATTTAAATGGAACCCAAAAATTCGAGCATTTTTATTTAAGAGTTTGATCCTGGCTCAGGATGAACGCTGGCGGCGTGCCTAACACATGCAAGTCGAGCGGAGTTA
>NZ_JAHLQK010000014.1 GCF_018919215.1 Alkaliphilus flagellatus | reverse complement strand
TAAAACATCTTCTACTGGTGCTGACTCACCAAGCATAATTCTTGCAGGATCACCAGGTGTAAAATGCATTAGAGTGAATACTATAAATGATACGCCTAACATAACAGGGATTAACATAATAAGTCTTCTTAATATATATTTATGCATTTAAAATCCTCCTTTCTAAATTTCCTAACTATAATTCTGTATTATAATAAAATCCTTCTTCATAAGATTTAAATATTAATTTTGTTGAAATGCATTACAGAAATTATAACCTTTCAACAATTTTATAAAGCAGATGATTTCCTCTGTTCTATAAAATATAGGGCCATATAAATATGACCCTATATTAAAATGCAGTTATGACTTTACTATGCAGTTAAATTACACTATTACTCAAAGTACACAGAACCTAATCTATGATGTCCTGCTGGATGTTGTACGAAACCTTTTACATTACTTCTTAAACCATCAACGTTTTCACCGTTATTTAAGAATATCCATGGAGCATCATCTCTAACAACTTCTTGAACTTCTAAATATGCTTTTTCTCTTTCTGCTTGGTCTGCACTCTTTCTTGCTTTATCTAACAATTCGTCAACTTTAGTATTACCATAGAATGTTCTGTTACCAGCATCTCCAAATTGTGAAGAGTGGAACAGAGGATATAGACCGTAGTCAGGATCTCCTGTTACAGTAACCCATCCAAGGATAAACATGTCGTGTTCACCTTTAGCTGTACCATCTAGATAAGCACCCCATTCAACTACTTTTACTTCAGCTTCAATATTGATTGCTTTTAATTGGTTTTGAACAATTTCAGCTATATCCATTCTTGATTTGTTGTCGTTTGTCCAAATAGATGTTTTAAATCCATTTTCAAGGCCAGCTTCTTTCATTAGCTCTTTAGCTTTTTCTACATTGTATTCATATGGCACTAATTTTTGGTTTGAAGCCCAAACGTTTGGTCCTAATGGTCCATTAGCTTGCTCTCCAACACCTTGCATTACAGCTTCGATAATTGAATCAACATCTACAGCATGGTTAATAGCTTGACGTACTCTCACATCATCAAAAGGTTTCTTTTGAACGTTAAACCCAATATATGTTGTTGATAAGTTTTCTTGTCTCATCAATACTAAGTTTTTATCTTCTTCTACTCTTTTAACATCCGTTGGTAAAACATCATATACAATATCAACTTCACCAGTTTCAAGGTTAATAGTTCTGTTTGTTGCTTCTGATATGTTTCTGAATTTAACCTTTGCAACCTTAGCTTTTTCGCCATGATATTCTTCAAATTTTACTAGATTAATCTCATCACCATTTACCCAGTTTTCAAACTTAAATGGACCTGTTCCAACTGGTTTTTGACCATAGTCATCTCCAGCGTCTGTTACAGCTTTTTCATTTAAAATACTTGAACCTGTATGAGCTAAGTGAGAAAGTAGTGGCGCAAATGGTTCTGTAGTAGCAATTCTAATTGTATAATCATCTACTATTTCAATTCCATCTTTATTAATTGCTCCTACAATATGTCCAACATGCGGGGACTCTAAAGCTCTTAATAATGTAAATTTAACATCGCTTGCTTTGAACTCTTCACCATTATGGAATTTAACACCTTGCTTTAATTTAAATTCAAATGTTAAATCATCAATCTTTTCCCAAGATTCTGCAAGACCTGGTTGTAACTCCATATTCTCATCTTGTACTACTAATGTGTCGTTAATTTGCTTAATAACTCTTGAAGATGTGTTATCATTAGAACCATGTGGATCTAATGTTTTAGCATCTGCACCTTGAGCTACTACTAATGTATCTTTTACTGATCCAGTATCCTTTGGTTGGTCTGGATCTGAATTGTCAGTTGTAGTAGTTTTTCCACATCCTACAACAATTAATGCAAATGCAAGAATCATGCTCAACAGCATTAATAATTTTTTGTTCTTTTTCATTGTTTTTCCCCCTTATATTAATATATTTATTTTGCCAAAGGGCAAAAAATTGTAACTAAGTAATTATGCTCAAACTCTGAACTTATCTACATATTATGTTTATTTATAATGATATATTACCAAAAAAAACGGCAAATATATTAGGTAAAATACTCTACTATTATGATATTCAATTATAATTACTATTTAAGATTCCAATCTGCAATTTTGCAAATTATATTTTGTTTCATTTAAAATTTTTAATTGCGCGAATAGTCTTTTTTGTATTTCCTCTATTATATACCTATATAAGTAAATATTGCAATAATAATTATTTTTTGTTACATTTTATTAATATTTGTCGTCCTTTTTAATATTTTTATTACATTTTTGTAATGAATTAAAATAAAATAAAAATAGATAAGCCCCTTAACTGTCGATGACAGTTAAGGGGCTTAATATCAATTTTTTACTACTTCGCAGGCTTTAAGTTTCCTGTAAAGTGGCATGCTACAAATGTTTCATTACCTATATCTTTTAATTCTGGTGTTTGTTCTTTACAAATATCTTGTCTATACAT
>NZ_JAHLQK010000013.1 GCF_018919215.1 Alkaliphilus flagellatus | reverse complement strand
TTTATGTCAGAAACAAAAACAATTGTTAAGAATATAGATAGTAAAGATAAAGAGCCGGCTAAAAAAAGAAAATCAGGCCCTTGGTATGATGTATGGAGAAGACTAAAACGAAATAAAATGGCTATGTTCGGCCTTTGTATTATTGTACTTCTAATATTAACAGCATTATTTGCAGATTTTATAGCACCTTATGGATATGATGATCAAAACCTAAAGGATAGATTAATAGCTCCAGGAGGTAAATATTTACTAGGAACAGATAACTTTGGTAGGGATATTTTTAGTCGTATTATTTATGGTTCAAGAATTTCTCTTCAAGTTGGATTTATAGCCGTAGGTATAGCTGCATTAGTTGGAGGATCATTAGGAGCTATTGCAGGATATTATAGTGGGAAATTAGATAACTTCGTTATGAGGATAATGGATATATTACTAGCTATTCCGAGTATACTACTTGCAATATCAATAGTAGCAGCTCTAGGACCAGGACTTAGAAACGTAATGATTGCCGTAGGTATTGGATCAATTCCATCCTATGCTCGTATAGTTAGAGCTTCTGTATTATCTATTAGGGATCAGGAGTTTATTGAAGCGGCAAGAGCCGTTGGAGCAAGTGACTTTAGAATTATAACAAAACATATTCTGCCAAATTCACTGGCACCAATTATTGTACAGGCAACATTAGGAGTTGCGGGAGCAATATTATCTGCTGCTGGATTAAGCTTTATAGGTCTAGGAATTCAACCGCCAACACCAGAGTGGGGAGCAATGCTATCAAGTGGACGTGAATACCTAAGAGATAACTGGTACGTAGCTACATTTCCAGGCCTTGCAATTATGATTACAATATTTGCCCTAAACCTTCTAGGTGACGGATTAAGAGATGCACTTGATCCTAGATTAAAGAACTAATCCCCAAAGGATAGGAGTGAGAAAGAGAATGAGTAAAAATAATTTATTAGAAATAAAAGATTTAGCTATTCATTATATGGCAGAGGATGGAACAGTCCGTGCCGTAGAAGATATGAGTTTAGAAGTTGGAAAAGGTGAGACTCTAGGATTAGTAGGAGAGACAGGAGCTGGTAAAACAACAACAGCTCTAGGAATTATGCAACTTGTTCCAGACCCTCCGGGTAAAATTGTTAGTGGAGAAATAATATTTGAAGGTGAAGACCTTCTAAAGAAAAACCAACAAGAACTTAGAAAAGTTAGAGGTAATAAAATATCAATGATTTTCCAAGATCCTATGACTTCATTAAACCCAGTAATGACAGTTGGAGATCAAATTGGAGAAGTTATAAAACTCCACCAAAAGGTTAATGCAAAAGAAGCATGGGTAAAGGCTCAAGAAATGCTTGAAACAGTAGGAATTCCAGGAGAAAGAGCAAAGGATTATCCACATCAATTTAGTGGTGGTATGAGACAGAGGGTAGTTATTGCGATAGCACTTGCCTGTAACCCAACCCTACTTATTGCAGACGAGCCTACAACAGCATTAGACGTAACTATTCAAGCACAGGTACTTGAACTTATGAAAAAGCTTAAAGAAGAATTTAAAACATCTATGATTATGATTACTCATGACCTAGGAATAGTTGCAGATGTATGCGATAAAGTAGCTATTATGTATGCAGGAAAAGTAGTAGAATACACAGATAAAAGAAAGTTATTTACAAACCCAAAACATCCTTACACATTAGGATTGTTTAATTCAATACCAAACATTGAAGAAGACGAAGATAGATTAAAGCCAATTAAGGGATTAATGCCAGATCCAACGAATCTACCAACTGGTTGTCCTTTCCACCCAAGATGTCCAAAGGCAACAGCAGAATGTAGTAAAAGGATGCCTAAGAAGACAGAAGTAGAGCCAGGACATTACGTTAACTGTTTATTATATGAAAAATAAAGTGCTAACCTAGGAGGTGAAAAAAATGGCAGAAAGACTAATAGAAGCTAGAAATCTTAAAAAATATTTTAATACTAAAAAAGGATTACTCCACGCAGTGGATGATGTAAACTTTTATATAAATAAGGGAGAGACATTAGGACTAGTAGGAGAATCTGGTTGTGGAAAGTCTACTACAGGTAGGGTAGTTTTAAGACTATTAGAAGCAACAGATGGAGAAATAATATTCGAAGGTAAAGATATTCTTCAATTTAACAAACAGCAAATGAGACAAATGCGACAGGAAATGCAAATAGTTTTCCAAGATCCATTTGCATCTTTAAACCCAAGAATGAGCTTATCAGATATTATTGCAGAGCCATTAGTAGTAAATAAAGTATTTAAATCTAAAGTTGATATGCAAAAAAGAGTAAAAGAGCTAATGGATACCGTAGGTTTAGCAGAAAGACTTATGAATGTTTATCCTCACGAACTAGACGGTGGAAGAAGACAGAGAATAGGTATAGCAAGAGCCTTAGCTCTAAATCCAAAGTTTATTGTACAGGATGAGCCAGTATCAGCGCTAGACGTATCTATTCAGGCGCAAATATTAAACTTAATGGATGACTTGCAAAAAGAAATGGGACTAACCTATTTATTCATTTCCCATGACCTAAGTGTTGTTAAACACGTAAGTGACAGAATTGCCGTTATGTATTTAGGAAAAATTGTTGAGCTGTCAGATTACAAATCAATATTTAAATCACCACAGCATCCATATACACAAGCTCTACTTTCGGCTATTCCAGTTCCGCAAATTGATGTAAAAAAAGAAAGAATATTACTAGAAGGAGACGTACCAAGCCCAGTTAACCCGCCGGCAGGCTGTCGTTTCTACGGAAGATGTATGTATAGACAAGATATTTGTAAAGAACAAACACCAGAATTAAAAGATATAGGTAATGAAACATTTGTAGC
>NZ_JAHLQK010000012.1 GCF_018919215.1 Alkaliphilus flagellatus | reverse complement strand
TGGTCAAGCTAATAAGGGCAGAAGGCGGATGCCTTGGCACCAGGAGTCGATGAAGGACGTGGTAAGCTGCGATAAGCCTCGGGGAGATGCAAGCAATCTTTGATCCGGGGATTTCCGAATGGGGAAACCTACTTAGGTTAATACCTAAGTATCTATTACTCAATCAATAGGTAATAGAAGACATACCAGGGGAACTGAAACATCTAAGTACCCTGAGGAAGAGAAAGAAAAATCGATTCCCTAAGTAGCGGCGAGCGAAAGGGGATAAGCCCAAACCGATAGGGTTTTCTCTATCGGGGTTGTGGACCGGTCATATATGAGGACTCATCGTAATAGAAGAGGTTTGGAAAGACTCACCATAGAAGGTAATAGTCCTGTACATGAAACGATGATATTCTAGACCGTGATCCAGAGTACCACGAGGCACGTGAAACCTTGTGGGAAGCAGGGGGGACCACCCCCCAAGGCTAAATACTACCTGGTGACCGATAGCGCATAGTACCGTGAGGGAAAGGTGAAAAGAACCCCGGAAGGGGAGTGAAATAGAACCTGAAACCTTCTGCTTACAAACTGTGGGAGCACTTTTTATGTGTGACCGCGTACTTTTTGTAGAACGGGCCAACGAGTTACGGTATGGAGCAAGGTTAAGCACCTATGGTGCGAAGCCGTAGGGAAACCGAGTCTTAATAGGGCGTCTAGTTTCATGCCGTAGACCCGAAACCGGGCGACCTACCCATGGTCAGGATGAAGCGGAAGTAAAATTTCGTGGAGGTCCGAACCGATTGACGTTGAAAAGTCACCGGATGAACTGTGGGTAGCGGTGAAATTCCAATCGAGCCCGGAGATAGCTGGTTCTCGCCGAAATAGCTTTAGGGCTAGCCTCGAGGTTAAGAGATACGGAGGTAGAGCACTGAATGGTCTAGGGGCCTTCACCGGTTACCAAAACCTATCAAACTCCGAATGCCGTTATCTTTTACTCGGGAGTCAGACTACGAGTGATAAGATCCGTAGTCAAGAGGGAAAGAGCCCAGACCATCAGCTAAGGTCCCAAAGTATACGTTAAGTGGAAAAGGATGTGGAGTTGCATAGACAACCAGGATGTTGGCTTAGAAGCAGCCATTCATTCAAAGAGTGCGTAATAGCTCACTGGTCGAGTGATTCTGCGCCGAAAATGTCCGGGGCTCAAACGTATCACCGAAGCTATGGATCCGTAAGGATGGTAGGCGAGCGTTCTATATAGGTTGAAGCTGTACCGGAAGGAGCAGTGGACTGTATAGAAGTGAGAATGTTGGCATGAGTAACGAGAGGCAGGTGAGAATCCTGCCCGTCGAAAACCTAAGGTTTCCTGAGGAAGGCTCGTCCGCTCAGGGTTAGTCGGGACCTAAGCCCAGGCCGAAAGGCGTAGGCGATGGACAACAGGTTGAAATTCCTGTACCACCTAAAATCGTTTGAGAGATGGAGTGACACAGTAGGATAGGCTCAGCGCACCGTTGGTTGTGTGCGTCTAAGCTGGTAGGGAGTTAAAAGAGGCAAATCCCTTTTAACTTAATCCTGAGAAGTGATGGGGAGCGAAATTTAAGTAGCGAACTGGCTGATTCCACACTGTCGAGAAAAGCTTCTATCGAGATTTCTAGGTGCCCGTACCGCAAACCGACACAGGTAGGTGAGGAGAGAATCCTAAGACGATCGGGAGAACTATTGTTAAGGAACTCGGCAAAATGACCCCGTAACTTCGGGATAAGGGGAGCCGGTTTTGGTTAAAGATTTACTCTGTAAGCCTCAACCGGCCGCAGAGAATAGGCCCAAGCGACTGTTTACCATAAACATAGGTCTCTGCTAAGTCGAAAGACGACGTATAGGGGCTGACGCCTGCCCGGTGCTGGAAGGTTAAGGGGAATTGTTAGCGTAAGCGACGCAATGAACTTAAGCCCCAGTAAACGGCGGCCGTAACTATAACGGTCCTAAGGTAGCGAAATTCCTTGTCGGGTAAGTTCCGACCCGCACGAAAGGCGTAACGATTTGGGCGCTGTCTCAACAATAGACCCGGTGAAATTGTAATACCAGTGAAGATGCTGGTTACCCGCGACAGGACGGAAAGACCCCGTGGAGCTTTACTGCAACTTGACATTGGATTTCGGTGCTACATGTACAGCATAGGTGGGAGACTTAGAAGCTGGGACGCCAGTCTCAGTGGAGTCATCGTTGGGATACCACTCTTGTAGTACTGAAGTTCTAACCATAGACTGTGAATCCAGTCTTGGGACACTGTCAGGTGGGCAGTTTGACTGGGGCGGTCGCCTCCCAAAAAGTAACGGAGGCGCCCAAAGGTTCCCTCAGCACGGTCGGAAATCGTGCGTAGAGTGTAAAGGCAAAAGGGAGCTTGATTGCGAGACATACAGGTCGAGCAAGGACGAAAGTCGGGCTTAGTGATCCGGTGGTTCCGAGTGGAAGGGCCATCGCTCAACGGATAAAAGCTACCCCGGGGATAACAGGCTTATCTCCCCCAAGAGTCCACATCGACGGGGAGGTTTGGCACCTCGATGTCGGCTCATCACATCCTGGGGCTGTAGTAGGTCCCAAGGGTTGGGCTGTTCGCCCATTAAAGTGGTACGCGAGCTGGGTTCAGAACGTCGTGAGACAGTTCGGTCCCTATCCGTCGCGGGCGCAGGAAATTTGAGAGGAGCTGTCCTTAGTACGAGAGGACCGGGATGGACGCACCTCTGGTGTACCAGTTGTTCTGCCAAGAGCATCGCTGGGTAGCTAAGTGCGGAAGGGATAAGTGCTGAAGGCATCTAAGCACGAAGCCCCCCTCAAGATAAGATTTCCCACTCCGTAAGGAGGTAAGACCCCAAGAAGACTACTTGGTTGATAGGCCTAGGGTGTAAGTGCAGCAATGTACTTAGCTGATAGGTACTAATAGGTCGAGGGCTTGACCAATATATTCTAACATTGTATAGTTTTGAGGGAATTAT
>NZ_JAHLQK010000011.1 GCF_018919215.1 Alkaliphilus flagellatus | reverse complement strand
TACGCAAAAAGATTATCGTTTTATTTTCTTAACTTTAACCTGTAAAAATGTTTATGGAGAAAATTTAAGTGATCAGCTTGATGAATTATTTAAAGCTTTTAATCTTTTAACTAAGAGAAAGACAGTTAAACAAGCCGTTAAAGGTTGGTTTAGAGCTTTAGAAGTGACCCATAATCTTGATGAAGCTTCAAAGGATTATGATACATTTCACCCACACTTTCATATTATTTTAATGGTTAATAAAAGCTATTTTAATAAACCAGAGCTTTATATTTCACAGGAAAAATGGACAAGCTTATGGAAATCATGTCTTAAAGTTGATTATACACCGATTATAGATGTTAGGGCTTTTAAAACAGGCAAAAGTTCGCATGTATCTAAAAGCGTTGCAGAATCAGCTAAATACGCAGTAAAAAGTAATGATTTTATAATTAGGGATAAAGACGGAGTTATAGATGAGGAAATGACTGATGATTCTGTTTTTATTTTAGATAAAGCTTTAGCAAATAGACGTCTTGTTGCATTTGGTGGAGAGCTTAAAGAAATACATAAATTATTAAACCTTGATGATACAGAAAATGGTGATTTAATAAATACAGATAATGAGGAGCTAAGAGAAGATTTAGATTATATTATAGAGCGTTATAAATGGCACATTGGATATAAGCAATATTATAAAATTGATTAATATAAATATGGCTATATACATAGTGCATGTAGGCAGGTGTTAGGTGTATATATCTAGTATGTATGTAGGGGGAAGTATACATGGATAGTCTATACAGCATTAATGATTTAGCTCAAAAATTAGGCATTTCAATATCTACAATTCGTAAATATGAACAAGATTATAGATTAAATATTATGAGGAATGAAAGTAATAATCGTGTTTATACTGAATCGGATATTGAGGTGTTTAAAAAAATACTAGAACTAAAGTCGGAAGGTGCAAATATACACTTAATAAGAAAAATATTAGCTAAGGAAGATGTAGCTCATGAAGTACCAGAAGTGATAGAAGAAAATAATTTTAATCTATATAGCATAGACCTTTTTCAACAACAATTAATTAAAAATATTGATGATACCATGACTAAGAAAGTTAATTCACTTAAAGAAGAATTTGATATTATCCTGGATAAAAAATTAGAAGAGCAGGGGCAACGGATTAGAGAGCAGATTAAAGCAGAAAATCAAGAACTAATCCATTATATAGAAAATTATAGGAAAGAAAAAAAGTCTATTTGGACTAAGTTATTTAAAAAATAAATTTATCTTCATGATCTTTTACTTTCATTCTTCTATATAGAATAAAAGCTAGCAAATATAAAACTTGCTAATCTATCACAATCAATGTTATATTGACCATAATATGATCTGTGGGGGATTGGTGTTTTAAAACGAAGAGTAGTGTTTTTATATGAAGGAGGAGATTATGGATTATATTAATTTTGTTTGGGGAATGTTAGTTACACTTATTATTCTTATTGTGTTCATAAATTTTTGGATGAAAATTGCAAATTATATTGGTGAAAAGTTTAAAATATTTTTTATGAGTTTACTAAAAAAAATACGAAGACATAAATAAATAAAAAAATGTTTTTAAATAATCTAATTTTGAATTAAAAAAAGGAGCTATTTCTCAAAAATAGTTCCTTTTTTTATAAATCGTAAGTATTTATGTGTTCTGTTTTATTCATTATTTTTAATTTTATTATTTTACATAGGTGCTGTTTTTTAATAAAAAGAGTGTATTTATATTCAAAAAGTTATTTCAACATGAATGTAATGTCATATTAAACTTTTTTATTATATATTATATAATTTTGTTATAATTTTGAAAAAATTTGGAAAATAGTTTACAGAAAAAACATTTTATGGTATACTTTATATGTATTGTATATTTTTAAAACAATTAGATAAAATTGGAATTAGGAAAGGGAGTGTTTTTATGAAAAAGTTTTTTACAATTTTATTGGGACTAGCATTAGTTTTTTCTATGTCAACAGCATCATTCGCAAATGAAAATCATGAAGTTACTTTTGACGAACTTATGGAATTAGCTACTAAGTATAACTTTGAACCAGTTATTGTTGATGAATCTTTATCAGAAAAAGACATAGTAAGAAATTTAACAAAAGATGAATTAGAAAATCTTATTATTAAAACTCTTGAAGAAAATTCTAAACCATTGCATTTTGAAGAAGTTTATGTAACTTTTGAAATTCCTTCATCTGTTGCTTTAGATGAATCTATTGATCTTATAGCACCTTTAAGTACTTGGAAAACAGCTGGTGGTGTGAAAACACTATCTAGAACTGATGACCATATGGGTGAAAAAGATTTTAGGTTAAAAAAAGCTGTTTCTGCATCTTATGAGTTTGAATATCAACCTCTACCTGGTGAGCCTGATCCTACAAGAAATTGGCGTTTTACAGGAGTTGATGATGCAGGTGTGGTTCATTTAAATCCAGGTGCATATCAAGTAAAAAAAATTTCATCAAGTGCAAAGGTTCTTTCGGATACTGGTATACGACAAGAATTTAGTGGTGTTGTTAATGTTGGTTTTTATACTGTTATAGGTGGAGTAAATATTCGAGTTCCAATAGCAGATAATGATTTTTCAGGAAGCGTTAGTTATTCTATTTCTCAAGTTCAATAATAGTTAAACATTAAAAAATTTAAAATAAAAAAAGAGAGTACATCTATTTAATGATTGTACTCTCTTTTTTTACTTTTGATATATATAAACTAAGTCTAAATGAATTTATTTTATCTTTGTAGTTAATACATTGAAGAAGTTCTACTTCTTCAATAATTTCAAATTTGTATCTTTACAAGTTTAATAGTTTAATACATACTTTGCATCTATTTATAGCTCTTTCACTTATTAGTTTATTTTAATAATATAACATTAGCTGTCTATATTTATATTTTACGCAGAAAGAGGTTTGAAATGAAGTCAAGGTGGAGATTTTAAAATTTTTTAGCGTAGCGTTCCAAAGGAAAAAAATTTAAAATACTACCTTGATGAAATGGAAAACCCACACTGAAAAAAAGTCCTTCACCTGCAAGGTGGAGGGCATGCTCTCGGCGAGTGCCGTCGGAGACATATAAAATTTGATGGGGGTATTGGGGGGACTTTTTAAAGTCGCCCCCAATGGTTTTAGGTATGTCATGAAATTGTATTTTTATTTTTAAGGATATGTTCGGAAATGATATTTTTATTTTTACCTATGTCATAAAATGAGACTTTTAAATTAAAATTCTTTGCCAACAACATATCCAACAACGTTTTTTTGCTGTTCTAGGTGCTGGCAATGCTACTAGCGACCCTAATAGCAAAAAAAAATTGCTATTCTAGGTGCTAGTCATTGAAAACAGTAGCATGAATATTTATATATCAACGATTCTTTAATATAAAAATCATTCCATGTGGCAGAGCTGGTGGCTGAGACGCCCACCTGTTTAGCGTCACATAGGTATAGCCTATGGCGCACAGGGGGCGTCTAAAATGAGGTAGCTAAAGCTCCCTTTTTTTATTATTCTGTAATACGTTTTTTGTCCTGGAGCTTCTCATCGAGAAGGACAACTGTATTACACTTTTTAAAAACTGGGCTTCTAAAGGGGGCACGCCCCCCTTCTTTCGCTCACGCTCACACCCCCCACGCTGCCATATTAAACTTAGTATTTTAAATTAATAATCTACAACGCAGATAAAGGCTAAGCGATTCAAAAGAAAAAATACGTTTCGCTTTTACTCTTTTAGGGTGCAAATATTATATCTTATTTGCCTGTTATTCTGCTTATAACGCCCTTATTTTACTTTAAAGGTAATTTCTATATATGTAGAAATAAAAAAACGCCTTATAGGGCGTTTTGGAGCTTTATATGATTATTTTTTTTACTATGGTTTTTGGTTTTTGTTTTTAGTTTTTTCGCTAGAAAAAACGTGTTTTTTCTTATCTTGATACTATAGAAACAACAGGAATTTAATTATTTCTATGATAAACGTTGATTTTTAAATACTTAATAGTGTTTTAAATCTTTTTTATTAGGATACTATTTTTCTTGCAATAAAAAATCCCTAGTGTTATGATTAAGTTACCACACTAAAATCACAAAATAGGGAATTTTTTATACCTTCCGAAAGGGAGTCCCTAACGAAAGGAGTCTTTTTTTATTATGTACCACAATGATAGCACATATTCAGAAATAAATAAAGTATTAAAAGATGTTAAAAATGGTAAAGAAAGACCGTGGCAAATTCATAAGAAAAGTACAATGGAACTTGCTGAAAGCTATAAAAGATTAGGTATGAATAAATATTATCGAGTAGCTGAATGTGGTACTTTTTTAGAGTTTAAGCGATTTACTGAAGATAATAGTTTAAAGTTAAATAGGTCTAATTTTTGTAAAGTGAGGTTATGTCCTATGTGTAGCTGGAGAAGGTCGTTAAAAACGTTTGGTCAAGTATCTAAGGTTATGGATTATGCTCTTACGCAAAAAGATTATCGTTTTATTTTCTTAACTTTAACCTGTAAAAATGTTTATGGAGAAAATTTAAGTG
>NZ_JAHLQK010000010.1 GCF_018919215.1 Alkaliphilus flagellatus | reverse complement strand
TAACTCCGCTCGACTTGCATGTGTTAGGCACGCCGCCAGCGTTCATCCTGAGCCAGGATCAAACTCTTAAATAAAAATGCTCGAATTTTTGGGTTCCATTTAAATAAATTAATATTTAATGGAAACTCAGCTTTTCGCTGAGAAGGTATCTTACACAAAATCAAAGATTTTGGCAATCTACCTTTGCTGGCTTAATCTATACTGTTTAGTTTTCAAAGACCTCTTTAAGGGCTTGTGCCCCATCGCCTTGTTGCGGCGACTTACTTAATATATCATATCTAAAATATTATGTCAACACTTTTTTTGCATTTTTTAATATTTTTGTCGAAATGATTGCCGCTGCGATTGGCGACTTGTTTACTTTAACACTTTATAATAATATTGTCAATATACTTTTTAATGTTTAATAAAATTTTAAAATTGAAGTTATATCTTTTTCTATATGAATTACATGAATTACTTAGTATGAGAAGAAAATATATTACTATTTCTCCTCATACTTCTACAATACTATTTTACAATTATATATTACATTTAAGCTATTTAATGTTTAAGTAATTAGCAATATTAGAATCCTTATTTAAAACACCTTTTATTTTTGAAGTCTTACTACTCATAATAACAGTAACACCAGGACCATGTCCTGACTTAATACAATCACTATGAACAACAACCCCTATTGATACTGACCCTTTTAGATATTGTCTTCCATATGTGTTGTCACAGTCTCTAAGCATAACTAGGTCCCCAAATCGTAGCTTATCTATGCCAAATTGCTTATTTGCTTCTAAATCACCAGTCATAATATCATAATCTCCTGAAAAAGCTGTAGTACTTCCAATGCCTGATCCCATCAAATATGCAGGTATTTCCGTTACCACTGGCACTTCCAATACCCCTTCCTTGCTTTCTTTAATACCTAGATTTTCAAATAGCACTGGGTCTATATTCATACAAGTTACATCCTCATGTCCAGCTATTTTAAGACCTTGTCCATAAGCTTTAACTAATATTGTGTCATTAATAGCCATTTTATCTAAGTCTTCATCTTTAAAATATAATAAGACATGGTCAATTCCTCCATGCATCCCTGTCACATAGCCTTTAGCACCTTTAGCATCCCCTGTTATAACTTTTGCTTCATTTCCAATACAAGAAAGCAGCATTAATGCATCATTTTCACCTTTAGTTTCATTTCTTATACTAACGCCGGGTTCAATATGGTCTCCTATCCACTGCATACAACTATCACCTATTTTAACATTGTAAGTAATGCCTCCTGTTGCTGGTAGAACCTCTGCGACTCCATCCCTATTAACTCTATACAGATGGAGTGCACTTGGACTATGAATTTTACCCTGTACTGATTGCATTACTAATCTGCTTTTATTTGTTTCCATTATTAATCTCTCCCTTTAATTTATTTCGTATATCTAAACTTCTATTTTTTTGTTAAATTTCCTGTTTATTTTCTAAATACTTATAAAGAAATCTACGTTCTTTATATCTCGTATAGAACCACAAATTTTTAAGGTAGCTATTAAAAAATTGGTATGGCCTTCATTCTATATATAGGCATAGAAGATAGGTGCTATAGTCGTTATAATACTACTTTTTTCCTAATATTTTAAATATTGTAGAATTCCTATTCTTTTTATTATATACTCTATTTGGAGGGTTTTATTAGTAGTTATTTGTCGAAAATAGTCTCGTATGATATGTTAAAGCCAATTTAAAGGGCTACAATTTAGTCTATACTAAAGGGGAGGACACACTTATGAAAAAAAGCATAAGAAACAAGATTATGGGAGGTTTTCTATTAATTATTCTACTATTGATTGGTCTAGGCACCTTTTCTTTTATTAGTTTTTCTAATATTCATAAACAGATGAATCACATGACACAGCTAAGCTTTGAGGGAATTAATACAGCTAAGGACTTGGAGATTGCCTCTCTGGAAAAAATTTCATCCCTAAGGGGTTATCTTCTTACCAGTGACCCAACTTATCTTGATACCTTTCAAGATTACCAAACAGTTGCCACAGAACTAGCTGAAAAAACCATTGAATTATCCTATACAGAAGAAACTATTGATCTGTCTACTAAGATGAATGTGTTAAATAAAGAATATGATGTATTAGCTGATTCAATTTTTTCTCTACATCGTTCTGGTGAAACCACAAAGGCAATTGAAGTTATGCTAAAACAATCTTATCCAAAGGCTATGGAGTTAAGAATAGCTTCAGACGACCTTATTACTCTTAAGAATGATGATATTGAAATAATAGAAGCTTCAATTAACAGTTCAATAAATAATATTATGATGTTAACAATAGGTATTATTGGATTTATAATTATATTAAGCATTTCTATAGGAACATTAGTTACAAAAAGCATTGTAAGTCCTATTAAAAAATTAATATCTATATGTGAAACAGTAGCTAATGGAGATTTAACACAGGATATTTCTGTAAATACAAAGGATGAAATTCATACATTAGCTGAGGCCTATAACCAGATGGTGCTTAACCTACGTAATATTATCCATCAAACCTCTGAAGCTTCTGAACAAGTAGCATCTACCAGTCAACAGCTTTCCGCCTCTTGCCAAGAAGTATCCGCAACTTCTGAAGAGGTAACCAGCAGTATTACAGAAATTGCTAGAGTATCTGATGACCAATCTATTATAGTAAATGACTCCACGGAAAAAGTAACCGATATAGCAAGTAATATACATGAAGTATCTAATAATATACATATTATTAATGAATCATCTAAAACAACTCTAAGAACCGCTGAAGATGGTATACAAAGTGTCAAAGAAGCAGTTGAGAAAATGAACAATATTAAAACATCTACAGAAGAAGCTTCTAATTCTATTCAACAATTAAACGAGAGTTCTAAGGAAATTGAAAAAATAGTAGATGCTATTAGTGCCATTGCAGATCAAACTAATCTTCTAGCACTAAATGCAGCTATAGAAGCTGCTAGAGCCGGAGAAGCAGGTAGCGGTTTTGCCGTAGTGGCAGAAGAAGTACGTAAGCTGGCGGAACAATCTGGTGACTTCGCAAATAAAATAGGTTTACTTATTGTAGATATACAAAGTAGAATTGAAGGAACTGTAATATCCATTACCAACAACGTAGACGAAGTTAATACTGGAGCCATTGCGGTTGATATAGCTAGTAAAAATTTTGGTGTAATAGTATCAGAAATAAATAGTGTAGCAATGAAGGCCCAAGATGCAACCCATCTGACAGATATTGTATCACAAAATATTGAAGAAATTGTTAATGGCTTTAAAAATATTTCTTCTATTTCTCAAAATATCGCATCCTCCACAGAGGAAATTGCAACAGGCTCTGAGGAACAGGCCGCTACCATTGAAGAAGTTGCCAATTCTGCATCTTATTTATCAGCCATGGCACAACAACTTCAAAGTTCTATTGCCATTTTTAAATATTAAAATTTGTTTGATGCTTCCCATCGATTTCTGATTTTAAAAAAGGAATTTGAGAATCAAAGATTCTCAAATTCCTTTTTTAATTCTATTTGTTTTTTAACTTTACCATCTATGGCAGGATCCTGGACCAAAACCTCCCATAAAATTATTTCTTCCTGATCCTCTGTTATTTCTACTTCTGTATTGTCCCATCATTCCTTGACCATATCCATATTCATTATGATGTTCTTCCATACGATCAATTTCCTCATTCCAATATTTAGCATCTTCTTCAGTAATTTCTCCATTTGTAACAGCTTCGTTTACTTGTTCTTTTCTCCACTCAATCATGTCTTTATACCATTGTGGTGCCTCTTTTCCACTATCTGCAAAAGCTACAATTCCCATTGATAAAACTAGAACTGCAATAATAGATAAGATTGTAAATTTTTTCATATAAGTAACCTCCTATATAATATATTCTTTTCTATTTATATATTAGGTTAAGAATGTGAAGAACTTATGAAGAAAAACTCATTATTTTAATTATATTTCTTTAAACCTTTAGACTTATTAAAGTTTAAAAAATCGAAATCTAGTACTAACTTAGCTTTTTCTTCTGGAAAAATAGATTTTCCTTCTATATACTTATTCATAATCTTTAAACATTCACCTATCATACTTCCTAAAATAATAGCTGATACTAATGTCCCTATATGAAGTCCCTTAATTTTTCCAAAGAAGATTATACTGAAGGTTAGAGAAACTGTAAAGCAAACTAAATCAAAACCTGTTTTAAATTTTGCAATTTCTATATTTTTTGCCAAACAGATTTCCTTTACAAAGGTATCGAAGGGTAAAATTGGATAGTTACTCTTTATAAATGCAGCAACCCCTATTGAAATAACTATGGAACCAAAAGTAAATAGTCCTATTCTTTCAACAAATGTATTAGCTGTAACAGATGCTAAAATTAAATTAAATAAATCTATAGCTATACCAAATAAAAAAGCTACTATAAACGACATTAAATATTTTATCGTGAGCCTTCTAATAATAATAACTAAAAGAAGTAATACGAATCCATGAACAATATAATTCCATTGACCAAAGGTTATCTTTGTAAAATATAGACTTATAACATAGGGTACAGATGTTGCCACGGACACTCCTAAATTTGATTTAATAACTAATACGACACCAAGACTTAAGCAGGAAAGCCCTAGCAAAAATATAAATAAATTATTAATCCTTAGCTTTTTCATATATACCTCCATAAAAGATTTAGGTGAAGTTTAAACTCCACCTAATCAAGTTTTTTTTATTGTAACAACAGTGCTAATGGATAACCTATAAATGATACAATCAACGTAGTAATTACAACAGTAATTGCGCCATACTTAAATATTGTATTACCATCACTGTATTCTTCTCCATACAATACGGCAATTGAAGCAAAAGAAGCTGGAACCATATAAGCAAGTGCTCCTGTTAATGTTGTTGAAAGAGCTATAGCAAAAACACTAAGATTATTTGTACCAAGGGCAATAGATACTCCAACCCCTGTCATAAGAACTACAGTTGTAACATTTGATGAGAAATTAGTCATAATACTTGTGAGACCAACTATCAAGACCACTATTAAAATACGTGGTAAACTTTCTGTAACAGGTACTATATTTTGCACAATAAAATCAGTCAATCCAACTGTTTCTTTTGTAACTACTCCACCAAGAAGAACCGCAGCTCCTACTAGAAATATTACTCCCCAAGACATCCCTTCTGTAAATGCTTTCTTAAGATTAAGAACAGGCTCATTATCAACTTCAAGAATGGCTAGCAACACTACTGCAATAATTGCAGGGAAAGTTGCTCCCATCTTAGTTAAAAATGCTCCCAATGCTGTTCCTGGAGCAACTATTGTAAGAATTCCTGGTAATACCCATAATAAAACTACTGTGAAAAAGGCTCCTACAGTTATTTTTTCTTTAATATCCATTGGTTTTATTTCGTCAAGTACATTTTTAACATCAAAATTTTCAAACTTGCTCATATCTGGTTTGAAAAATATTCTAAGTACAAGAAGTAATCCTGCAAAAATGAGTAATCCTGTTGGTACACCGTACATCATATAGGTAAGTAAGCTAATAGATTGACCTACAGCATTTTCATATATTCCCATACCTAATATTGCAAGTGGATGGGATATAGGTGTCATACCGCCAGCAATGTTTATTGAAAATGCCAATGCCATAGTAACCATATGGGGATACCTATCGGTTTTCTTATATCCAAGTTCTTTAAATATTTTATTTGAAAAATCCATAAAAAAGGCTGTAACAGGCACAGGGTCTAGGAATAGCCCAACAATTAAACCAAGGGATATTAATGATATAGTAAAAGTCCATGGGCTCCTATTAACAAACTTTCTGCTCATAAACCAGGCAGTAAGTCTTGCTGTAAATCCTGTTGAGTTAAGGGCATAGGTAAGAATAAAACTAGCAATTACGAACATAGTAACCCATGAACCTAAAGAACCTATAATTGCATCATTTAAACTCATAACTCCTGTTAAAGCAAAAAATGGAATACATAATAAACTAGGCTATACCGTGTCTACTAAAGATAATAATAATACTGTACCAATAAAAACTCCTAAAACATCCATTCCCATTGGTGTAATCGGAGCAATTGGTGGCATTAATACAAATACCAACATCACAGCAAATGAAAAAATAATCTTTATTAATTTACTTTTTTCAATATTTATTGACTGACCCTTTACAGACGTTGACATAATTTATCCTCCTATATTATCTGTCGATATATTCTTTAGCTATCTCCTTATTTTCAAGAACCCTTAGGGCACCTAATGCTAATCCGTCCATTTCGTTTTCCCCTGGCATAACTTCCACAGGAGCAATAAATGAAATTCTTTTTTCTATAAGGGATACAAAATCGTTTGAATGAGCAATCCCACCAGTAATAATAGCATCCACAGCTCCACAAAGTACAGCAGATAATTCACCAATTCCCTTTGCAATCTGATATGCCATAGCTTCATATATTAATACAGCTTCTTGGTTTCCATCCTTAACCATTCTTTCAAGAACCCTCATATCATTAGTACCAAAGTAAGAGTTTACACCACCATTACCTCTAAGCTTTCTATGCATATTTCTTTTATCATAATCCCCAGAATAACATACATCTATCAATTTTTTACAAGGTACTCTTCCAGCTCTTTCAGGGGAGAATGGTCCTTCATCATCGGCTATAATATCTACAGCTTTACCTTTTCTATGAGCGCTTAGAGAAATACCTCCTCCAAGATGAGCAACAATAAAATTTAAATCCTCATACTTTTTACCTAATTTTTCAGCTACTTTAATTGCCATTGCTCTAGAATTAAGGGCGTGGAAGGTACTACTTCTTTCTATTCCAGCCATACCAGATACACGGGCTACAGGTTCTAGTTGATCCACTGAAACAGAATCATAGATAAACCCAGGGATTTCAAGGGCCTCTGCAATAGCATTGGCTATTAATGCACCTAAGTTTGAGGCATGTTCAACAACTGGATTGTTTTTAAGTCTGTCTACCATATCTTTATTAATTCTATAGGCTCCCGATTCAACTGGAGGAAGAATACCTCCCCTTCTAACTACGGCAGATAATTCTGTTAATTCACAACCTCCTTTTTTGAGAACTTCAAGAATTATATCTTTTCTATAATCAAACTGATCAGCTATATTATTAAACTTATTTAATTCCTCTGGTGAGTGATCGATGGTTTTTGTAAAAACCATCGATTCTCCAGAATATAAAGCGATTTTAGTTGATGTAGAACCAGGATTGATTGCAAGTATTTTATGTGACATTTTTTTACCTCCGCTATTATCCTACTAAGCTCATACCATGCTTAAAGGCTTCTATATTAATATCAATAAATTGTTTCTTTACATTTTCTCTTATTATTTTTTCCCAATCTATACCCTCTAGCTTCATTGACTTTACAGTAGCGCCTAATAAAATAATATTCATAACCTTAGAATTTCCCATATCTTTAGCATGTTTAGCTGCATCTACAACTATAGTATCTACTTTACTTGAAATTTCTTCAACTATACCTTCTGGATAATCAACTTTTCCAGAAAGAATAGATATTGAACCAATCTCATAATTATTAAGGATAACTTTTCCATCGGTTTTTAAATATTCAAGCCATCTCAATGCTTCCATTTTTTCAAAGGATACCAATATATCAGCTCCACCTAACTCAATTACAGGAGATTCTACTTTTTCCCCATATCTAACTTGGGAAGATACAGAGCCTCCACGTTGGGACATTCCATGGATCTCGCTCATTTTCACATCATATCCAGCCTCCATAAGACCAGTTGTTAATAACTTACTTGCAAGAATTGTTCCTTGTCCCCCTACCCCTACTAATAGAATGCTTTTTACCATATTATGCTTCCACCTTTCCTATAGCTTTTACAGGACAAACCTGAGAACACACACTACAACCTACACATTGATCAAAACTAATAGTTGACTTTTTAGTCTTATTATCAAAGGATATAGCAGGACAACCTGTTCTTACGCAAGCTCTACAACCTATACATTTATCATGATTAACCTCATATTTACTTTGGAATGCACCATTAAATTCTTCCTTATCTTGAGCAGATAATTTCTTTAATACACAAGGCCATCTTGTAATAATAACAGAAGGTTCATCGAGGCTTAAAGCCCAATCGAAGGCATTTTTAACTGCAGTAAGATCATTTGGATCTATACTTACAATATTTTCAATATTACATGCTCTTACAAGCTTTTCAATATCTAATTCAGGTGTTTCCATGCCTTGTATCGTATATCCAGTTCCTGGATTTTCCTGATGTCCTGTCATTCCAGTAATTCTGTTATCTAATATTACTGTAACAGTATTACTTCTATTGTAGGCTACATCTATAAGAGCATTTATCCCTGTATGGAAGAATGTTGAGTCGCCCATTACTGATACAACCCTCTTGTTATTGTCCTTATTCATGTTGAATATTTGTTGTGCTCCATGTCCTGTACTTGCACTGGCACCCATACATATGTTAAAGTCCATAGCATTGTATGGATCTGCAAATCCTAGTGTATAACATCCAATATCACCAGCAACCACAACATTCTTTCTCTTTCCTAGTTGGTGGAAAAATCCTCTATGAGGACATCCTGCACAAAGTGTTGGTGGCCTTGAAACAACCTTTTCTTCATTATAATCTACAGTTTCATTGGTCTTTCCAAATATAGCTTTTCTTATAACATCTGGAGTCATCTCTCCATATGCTGGGAAAAGATTTTTTCCAAAGCAATCGAAGCCTAAAATTCTCACCTGATCTTCAATATATGGGTCATTTTCCTCAATGACATATATTTTATCAACCTTGCTTGCAAATTCCTTTATCTTTTCAGTTGGAAGTGGATTTGTAAATCCTAATTTTAAATAGGATGCTGAATCTCCAAACACTTCCTTTGCAAATGTAAAGGCAGCACCTGAAGCAATTACTCCAACCTTAGTATCATTCCATTCAATATAGTTTAATTCTGTCTTATTAGAGAACTCTAATAGCTTATGCATTCTTTCTTCAACTTTTACCCTCATTTTTCTTGCAAAGGCTGGTACAGTCATATATTTATTTATATTTTTCACATATTCTTTTATAGGAGCATCTTGTCTTTCGCCACATTCTACTATTCCCTTTGAGTGACATACTCTTGTTGTCATTCTTATCAAAACAGGGGTATCATAAGCTTCACTTATTTGAAATGCAGCCTGTATCATATCTTTAGATTCTTGACTGTCAGTTGGTTCAAGCATTGGGATCTTAGCAAATTTTGCATAGTTACGATTATCTTGCTCATTTTGGGATGAATGTTGACCTGGTTCGTCAGCTGTAATTAAAACCATACCCCCATTAACTCCTGTATATGCGAATGTAAACAGTGGATCTGCTGCAACGTTAACCCCTACATGTTTCATAGCTGCTAGTGACCTAGCACCAGCAATAGATGCACCAATAGCAGCCTCTAAAGCAACCTTTTCATTTGTCGCCCACTCTGCTAAAATATCCTCTTTATATGTTGCAATATTTTCAAGTATTTCAGTACTCGGTGTTCCAGGATATGCAGAAGCATATCTTACCCCAGCTTCATATGCGCCACGAGCAATGGCTTCGTTTCCTGTTAATAATTTTTTCATATTTTCACTCCTTATTATTTTAAATTAATAATATTATTTATAACGACTTAACTGCTGATGCAGATAACACAAGAGATAAATATTTTTCTTCAGAACTAGCTCCCCTTGATGTTAAAACTATAGGAACCTTTGCTCCTACAATAAATCCTGCCATTTTAGCTCCAGCTGAATATACAAGAGATTTTCCTAAAATATTTCCTGCAGTTATGTTTGGAACAATTAAAATATCAGCATCTCCAGTGACAGGGCTATTAAAGCCTTTTATTTCTGCAGATTCTTTGCTCATTGTTAAGTCATAGGATATAGGTCCTTCTACAATACAGTTTTTGATTTCTCCTTCAATGTTCATTTTCTTTAGCTTACTAGCATCCACAGTTTCTGGCATTTTGGGATTTTCATTTTCCACAGCAGCTAAAACTGCAACTTTAGGTTCTTCATAGCCCATATCTATAAATGTGCTAACAGCATTTTCTATGATTTGCTTTTTTGTATCTACATCTGGATACATCATCATTCCACCATCCGTAACTGCCAGCAGTTTATGGTAGGTTGGTATTTCATGAATGGCAATATGAGACATTACATTACCGGTTCTAAGACCCTTTTCCTTATCAACTACAGCCTTTAATAAATCAGCAGTTTGAATTTTTCCCTTCATAATAAAGTCAGCTTTATTTTCGTTAATAAACTCTACTGCCTTTATCGCTGCCTCTGAATCCTCTTTAACATCAATAATAGAAGATTCATCTAAGCTTTCTTTAAGGTTATCAAGTACTTCTTTTATTTTTATTTTGTCACCTATAAGGATTGGATCTACAATATTATCTTTTTTAGCACGAAATACCGCCTCTAATGTATGTTCATCTTGGGCTACAACTACTACAACTCTCTTTTTTACTTTTGAATTTTGAACCTTTTCTATTAAATCTTTAAAACTTTTAAATATCATGTCTCTCCTCCTTTATTTTCATATCTTAAAAATACTCTATTAACTGATTAGATATATAATACGTTAAATTTTTGAAGCACTAAATAATATAAAGCAAAATTCATGCCAAAAAAAATACAGGCCTTAGACCTGTATTTCTACGAATTTTCATAATAAATATTATTCTGTAAATTGCGAAACTGTTATCTTAGATTAACATCCCGTTATCTTTGGTTAACATATTCAATAATTATTATTGTGATTTAATCTTCTTCCATAGGGCTGTCCTACTTATACCTAGCATTTTTGCTATTTCTGTCTTAGTCATTCCTTGACTAGAAAGCATATCTATTACCTTTTCTTCTACGTACCTATTAATTTCCTTTAAATCAATGGTCTTATGAACATCTTCAATATTATTATCTATTATTTCTCTTTTATCTAAATCTATTTCTTTAAAAATTACATATCTCTGAACAATATTTCTTAATTCTCTTGCATTCCCAGGCCATTGATAGTTTAGTAATTTCTCTTCAACATCTTTACTTATTTTATCAAGGTCTATTTCATTAGATAACTCTTTTAGGTAATGCTTAAATAGCGGAATTATATCCTTTTTTCTTTCACGAAGGGGAGGAATGTGTAATTCTAAAATATTTAATCTATAAAACAAGTCCCTTCTAAATCTTCCCTCTTCTACCATCGTCTTTAACTCTTCATTTGTGGCAGCAACAATCCTTATATCTAAAGGGATTACATAGTCTGATCCTATTCTCATTGTTTCTCTTTCCTCTAAAACTCTTAAAAGTTTACCTTGCAGATTTGGAGATACACTATTTATTTCATCTAAAAATATAGTGCCCCCATGAGCTAGTTCAAATAGTCCTGGCTTTCCTCCTTTTATAGCACCAGTAAAAGCCCCTTCTTCATATCCAAAAAGTTCACTTTCTAAAAGATTTTCTGAAATAGCTGCACAATTGATGGCTACGAAAGCTTCTTTTTTTCTTTTACTTATATTATGTATACTTTGTGCTATTATTTCCTTTCCAGTGCCACTTTCACCATATATCATAACTGTATTATCACTTTCACCTATTCTTTTTGCCTTTTCTACTACATCTTTCATTATAGGGTCAAATGCAACAACATCCTCAAAGATATATTTAGCAACGTGTCCCTTCTTGTTTAGTTCATATCGTATTTTTTTCTCTAAGCTTTGAAGCTTACTAATATCTTGAAATGAACATAAAACTCCTTCAATATTTTCATCTACCCTAAATATTGAAGTGTTTGCAGTAATAGTAATATTCTTCAAAGACCTAATCTCATTATTTTTATCCATCTTACTTTCAAGAACATCCATAATAAAATCAAGTTCTGGAAAAACATCAAGTAATTCTTTATTAATAACATCTTGTCTATCCTTCTTTAATAACTCCTTAGCCCTTTCATTATATAACCTAATTTTTCCTTCATAATTTACAGCAATAACTGCATCATGGACTCCATCTAATATTATTTTAAGAACCTCATTATTATATTTCTGTTCATATAGATTCTCTATCATATTTTTAGCATAGTTTATAGCTTCGTAAATTGATTCTTTACTAGCATTTATAAAAACATTATCCATGCCCCAGTTTCGTGCAAGAGAGCAAGGAATACCTCCACCAACTATTACAACATCATCTTTTTTTTCTAAATATTTATACACTCTGCCATAGATCTCATTTTTTGTATGAAATCTTTCAAGAATAATATTTGCATTAATCAAATCCTTCCATGCACCATAATCAAAGTAGTCTAAATCAGATATAACTAATACTATATCCTTATTATATTTTTTTGCTATTGTTATTGCCTGTAAAATATCTGGTGTAGTTACTTTTAAATGTATAACTGGAACACTAACAGTACCAACAGTATGACGATATCCTCCACTTCTAGCAACAATAGCCTTAACTCCTCTATTTTCTAATGCTTGACCTTGTTCATCTATAATATCTGAATTTAAAATATCTATGATTATTTCTCCGTTTTCAACTTCATTTCTAAATAATTCTATAATTCTATTTTTTAATTCTTCATCAGATGCTATTATTCCTATTTTTTTATCCATACATATCATTCCTTATTTAAAAATAATTTTATATTTTAAAGGGTAGAAGAAGTAATACATATTACTTCTTCTACCCTTTATTTTTCGGTCTTATTCAGATTGTATAATAATCTAAAAAATATTATTTTTGTATTTATCTAAAATTAACATAAAAGGATAACCTAAACCATAACAGACAATAGTTTGTCCTAAAGCTACCCATCCCATAATAGCCAGTAATGGAGTTTCATCTGGAGAACCTAAAAAGATATAATACAGCATAAGTCCTATAATAATAGCATTAACTATAATAGGCGGTAAAGGTGCTAATATCTTTTTACGCATTTTATAAGTAAAATATGCAGCAATTAATGTTGCTAAACTACCTACAACAATATCTAAAACTCCATAGGGTCCAATAATATTAGAAATTATAACCCCAACCGTTAATCCTGGTACTGCCGCTGGCGTAAAATAAGGCATAACCGTTAATACTTCGGCAATTCGCACTTGCATAATTCCATAGCTGAAGGGTTTAAAAACCTCAACTAAGACAACATAAATTGCTGCAATCATAGCGGCCTGTGTCAAAAACTTTGTTTTATTCATTTGTTATTTCTCCTCCCTAGTTTTATTTATTGTCAGGATGGTTTCGAACTGACATGTTGCTTAATATTCCAAATAACAAAGCCTATTAAACAACCTATCAATGATAACATGTTATGTTATGTGTTGTCAATTTAAAACTAGGGCTACTCCATAAATCATTGCAAACTTTATGACATTCTATCAATATAATTTTTTAGTACCATACCATCTTTAGGATTACATTTTAATGTCTTTGTATTCTCTTTTTCGAAGTTTTTTAGGTATACTGTAAATTGATCATCTTTTTTATCAATTTCATAGTTGATACATCTATACCCTTCATCGTATAACATCCTAAAGTTATCTATAATAGGATAATTAAACTCACCACCCATAAAATCATATCCTTTCAATTATATTTTATTTTAAAAAAGGAAAAATAGGTTAAAATACTCTTAATATGACTCTTATTAGATTTGGCTAATGTATGGTACTTTATACATAATGATCTAAGTAATGTTTCTTAAAAATTAAAAAACTATAACAATCATTAATATTTTGGAGGTATAATATGAAATTAGAAAAATTAAATGATCTCTATAAGCAAATTGCTACTTTAACACAAGGTGAGTATATAACAGGCTCCGGAAATGTAGATGCTAAAATTCTATTAGTAGGTGAAGCCCCTGGTGCAAAAGAAATAGAACTTAAGGAACCCTTTGTAGGACAAGCAGGAAAAAATCTTAATGAGTTTTTAGAAATACTTCAAATTAAACGAGAAGATCTTTTTATTACTAATGTTGTAAAAATTAGACCCCATAAAACTAATGAAAAGACTGGTCGAAAAATTAACCGCCCTCCAACTCAAGAGGAGGTACGTCTTTTTTCAAATATTTTAAAGGAAGAAATTAATATTATATCTCCTAAAATTATTGTAACCTTAGGTAATACTCCTCTAAAATCAGTTATGGCAAATAACAAGTTAACGATAGGTGCTGTACATGGCCAAATATTAGAAAAGGATGACCTTTTAATATTTCCTCTATATCACCCAGCGTCGATAATATATAACCAAAATTTAAAAGAAACATACTTAGATGATTTAAATAAATTAAAAAAAATAATAAATATAGATGTTTTTTTATAATTATAGGTTGATTTTTATTTTCATTTGTAATAAAATATATTAAACAGATTATTCTGTACATTTAGTTTTATGTATATATACTTGTTGATATAAATAAATATATATACAGTAATGACGCTGAATTCTTTATAAAGAAGCGGGGGAACCACTTTTTTGGGGTGAATCTCACTTTTGTGAGTAGGGTCAACTCCTTCGATCCGAATCCGTCAGCTAACCTCGTAAGCGTAGAAAGGGGAGACTACAAGCAAGGTATTTACCAAGGCTATAGTTTCTTATAGCCTTTTTATTTTTCTCTCCTTTTATTTAATTACTATTCTAACCTTATTCTTTTCTGTATTATTATTCACCTATTAATTCTAATAAAGGGAGGTATTTTTATGGATCAATTAAAACTAAAAAATCTTAGCGTTTTAGAAAAGGAGCTACTTACTGGAAAGGATCGTATACGAGTAAGAAAAGCGACCCCTAAAGACTTACAAAGTATATATCAAGTTGCATGTTCCGTTGGAAATAACAAGAAAGAAGCAAATCAGGGTTTTTTAATCGATGATTATTCTTCTAATCCTAAATACTATCAAACAAAATTACTTGAAAATATTTTTGAATTAGATCATTTTTATGTAGCCGAAAGTTATAACAAGGTTGTTGGTTTCCTAATCGCCTATACGAAGGAACAATGGCTGAAATATAACGAAGGGTGGATAGAAGAAGTTTATTGGAAGCCTGATTTTAACATTAAGAATACTAATGATTTCATTTTAGTAGATAAAACTGCTATTTTATCTCATCTAACTGGCAAAGGCATAGGAAGTGAGTTATATAAAAAACTAATATTTGATATAAAAACTAAAGGGATATATGATATTTTTGCAGAAACAATTATTAGTCCTACTCCAAATTTTGCGTCTCTATCTTTTAGAATAAAGCAAAACTATACCTTAGCTGGAATGCGCTATGAAGATTATCTAGATCAAGTTTTTACAACTCTTATATATCATAAATCTATATACTAAAATTTTCATGTTATTTCACTTGTCTATATCATAGTTTAAATATTACAAAAAATATTACTAAACTTCTACCTCTTTAATACTATAAAAAGCAGCTAAGCTGCTTTTTCTGCTAATCTAGAAAAGAATATTCTTCTCTAATTATTAGAGTCCTATACAAAATTAAGAGACTAATACTATTTTGAGCACTTGAAATTTATAATGAAAGTTAGAAATTTTAAGTGCTCTATGAAGTGTTACGAAAACAATAGTCTAATTTTAGTAGGATTCTTTCCTCATAGTTGCTAATACACGCATAAATAAATTAAAAGTATTTCTACGATCATCTTCATCTATTTTTTTTAGGTTATTTATTTTGTCTATATTATTTTGCTTTTCTTTTATCTTCATATCTCTATAATCATTTAAATTAATTACATTATTTTTATCCAAAATTCCACTTCCTTTGAAAATATTAAACTCCAAATTAAGTATATAAATTGATAATATTTGTCTTTTATACTACCGTAAAAAATGTTATAAATTTAAATAAAAATAAAACATTTCTTTATTAATATAATTTCTACTTATTTTTAAAAAATCCTTCTTAATTATATTACTTTTATCTTATAAAATTTCCCATATTGCTATGAACTTACTCTTATCTCAGTTTAAGTATTGGTCAAAATAATTAAAGAACTTATACATTTTTAGACAATAAAAAAACACAGTTACAATTTATGTAACTGTGTCTTTAAATATATCGCAGCGACCTACTCTCC
>NZ_JAHLQK010000009.1 GCF_018919215.1 Alkaliphilus flagellatus | reverse complement strand
TAACTCCGCTCGACTTGCATGTGTTAGGCACGCCGCCAGCGTTCATCCTGAGCCAGGATCAAACTCTTAAATAAAAATGCTCGAATTTTTGGGTTCCATTTAAATAAATTAATATTTAATGGAAACTCAGCTTTTCGCTGAGAAGGTACCTTACACAAAATCAAAGATTTTGGCAATCTACCTTTGCTGGCTTAATCTATACTGTTTAGTTTTCAAAGACCTCTTTAAGGGCTTGTGCCCTTCGATGTCCCTCATGGGGACTCTTACTACTATATCATGGTTATTACTCTTTGTCAACAGTTATTTTTTAAATTTTAAAGTTAATATTTAAAATGTTTTTACTGGTGACGACTTGTACAACTATATCACGGTTTAAAATTTGTGTCAACACATTTTGCAAAAAAAATTTAAACAGCAGATACAAGTATTGAAATCTTGCATTTGCTGTTTATTATATTTACTCTTCACTTTCTTCTATACTATCTTTAGCAAAGGCAATTGATGCAATAATGGATTGAGGATCTTGAATAATACTAATTTCCTGTCCAAATTCCATATCTGCAACCTTTAATATGTCTCCGGGCTTAAATTGAGAGATATCAAACTCTAAAGCTTTAGGAATATCTCTAGCGGAGCACTCCACCTCTATATCTCTTAATTGTTGCTGAATTATTGAACCTCCTCTTTCAACTGAGGATTTACCCCTTAATATTATAGGAACCGATACATGTATTCTCTCATTCTGGGAAACTTGTTGAAAATCAACATGAATTATTTTACCTGTAACAGGATCCTTCTGAATTTCTTTAACGAAAACTGTGTAATTAACTTCTCCAACATTTAATCCTACTAGTCCTCCACTACCATAATTTCTAGTAAAATTCTCTACTTCATTAGAGTTAATTTCTAAAGGCAATGTATTCATATTACTTCCATAAATGACAGCGGGTACATATCCTCTTTCTCTTAAACGATGACTTGCATTTTTACCTAGATCTTTTCTAACTTCGCTACTAAAAGCATATTTCATAGATAAATCACCCCTAGTTCCTTTTCTAATCAATTATTTCCAAAAATTTATGTTTTATACTTTTAGTAGTCTAGTCATTATTTACATAATAAGAACCCCACCCATCAACGCAATCAAAGATTGCTGATGGGTCCCGGGAACCTTGTTGTATTCACAATAAAAAAGCGGTGAAATTTAATTCACCGCTAGTGTAGTTTAATTATGCTTCTTCTTCATCTACTTCAGCTCTACTTGATATATGAGCAAAAGAAGCTACTACTTTTTCTCTATCTTCTAATATCTCAATATGTTCATTTTCAGCAATATCTAAATCTCCTATTGTTAGAACATCCTTTTCATTTAGTTTAGTAGCATCTAGTTCAACTTTGTCTGGTAAATATTTAGGATAAGTTTGAATTTCCACCTCATTAATATTTATCTGTATAAATCGAACCGAAGATTCTACTTCTTCTCTATTAATAATCTGAATTGGCATTTGCATTTTAATCTTTTCGTTTTCGTCTAATGTTTGGAAGTCTATATGCAATATTTCATTATTAATACTACCTCTTTGTATTTCTTTAATAATTGCAAAGGATCTCTTTCCTTCAAGATCCAAAGCTATTTTCATACTTTGACCATATCTTGATAATATTTTTTCCACTTCTCTTCCATTTAATGATATCTCTTTTGTCTTTTCTCCTCTGCTGTAAACTACTCCTGGTATATTTCCACTTCTTCTTGTCTTAAATACTTTGTTTTTTCCTTTAACATTCCTTAATTCAACATTTAATACCGGTGTAGCCATTTTAGAATTCCCCCTTTTATTTTTTATTTTGTATTTTATTGCTTAGTACTATTAAACCAAATTAATTCAAAAATTTCAAATTTAGCGCTAAATTATATCTGAATTAAATTTTCTTTACTAATCAACAGAACGCAAAATCCTTTCCGCCACATCTCTTAATCTCAGTCCCCCTATAACTTCATCAGCTGCAACAACAATAGTTTTTATCTCTTCTGATCCTTCGTCATAATGATAGGAATAAACATAACATATAGCATCCTCTGGAATAAAATCCTCTACCATATAAGCTGTTTCATCAGCTAAACTCATTAGTTCTTCAATTAATTCCTCTTCATTCACATCAATTGCTTGGCCCTCTAGATCTAATTCTAGTTTTAATTGCTTTACATCTTGTATAATCTGAAAAATTAAAGTATCCTCTCGCTTTGAGCCTTTAGTTAAATCTTTTACCATTTTAAATTGGGTATTTTCTTTAATTTTCTTTAAAACTTCTTCACTATCTATAAAATGATCTCCCATTACTATGTAGGCCATTTGTTTCTCTCCTTTTATGCTTTAAATTATAGTTACAATATGCATATTATTCTCCTTATGCATAAATAAATCCTTTAAAATAATTTAAAAAGTCGTCTGTCCTGTCCTACTTATAAAAAGAAGTCCATATAGTGTTTTACCTATATGCACTCCCATTGCAAATTTTAAATTACATTGACTCAAAACTGCGACTGCGTAGAATTTTTTGTAACCCCTTAGAGGTTAGATAACCTAAAATAAAAGTAATAATAGTTGGAATTAATATAACCAGCGAATTGTTTAGAAGGTCCTTTGTAACGCCACCTAATGTATATGCTACAACCACAAATGTACTTGGTAATTGATAGGCAGGAAATAATCCCCCAGCAATAGCAATGCTTTTATCTTTGTCATATCCCTTAAATAATGTAAAACATGTAAGATCTGTTAAAATACCGCCTATAACAGCTATAAAAAACATCCAGATAAAGAAGATACTTAGCAAACTACCTATTAATAATCCCATCATAGTAATAGTTCCTGGCCTTCTAATTCTAGAAGCTAATAGTGTAACCCCTATGCTATAGATTGGAGCTACTAAAAGAGCACGAAATGCAGGAGTAGGTAGCATTTGCATGAACGGTAGCAATGCATAACCAATAGTTAAAATTGCAGCAACTATTAAACTTATAAATATTATTTCTCTTAATTCAAATTTTCTCATACTTCACCTACTATACAATCATTATATTATATATTTTAGCCTTAACGATGATTAATGTATACCTATCTTTCTTTGGATTTCCTCTATAGTGGACTCTTCTACGGTTTTACTAAACCTTTTCCTCTGTATTATACATTGTTTATATAAAACTATTAACTTTCTAAGTACATATTCTAATTCCTGTATACTTTTAACATCTACAACTTTTTTAGCTAAATGGGGTCTTCTACCTAATCTACCACCTATATAGATTCTATACCCTTTTTCAAGTTCTCTAATAGATTCTGTTGGACATGATCTAATGCACCTTCCACAGTCAATACATTCCTTTATATCAATCCTTGGATTCTTATCTACAGTTACAAGTTTCTCTGGACATGATTTTACACATTGGTAACAACCTATACAATACCCATCATTAATTTTAGGAGAACTGTATCCAACAATAGAAATGTCTTTAATTTGTGGGTGAGAGCAACTATTTGGACAGCCACTAATAGCTGCTTTAAATTTTTTATGATACAATATTGGTTCATCAATGGCGCCTTTTATTACCTTTTCTAAATCTTCTTCTTTAATAACTTTATCAAAAATTCTAGCTACTTCCTCGTCATTAAAAAGAGTTAAGGGACATTCCCTAATCCCACCACATAAAGCCATGTCACGAAAATTTGTGTTTTTTAATCCATCAATGGCTAAATCCATGGTACTTAAATCCTCCAGTTCTCCACTTCCCTTTGCAATTTCTATATCTTCTATGTCCACTCTGGTTTTTCCCCTACTTTTAGCAACTTCCTCTGCCTTTTTTCTTGCCATGTTCTTAACGAAAAATGGGGCCTTCTTTATTCTGACTTCCGCTTCCTTTGACCACTCCATCTATCTATAACCTCCTAAACGTAACTATGGATACTTGGTAATAAAGTATTAACACCAATATAGGTAAATAATACACAAATAAAGCCTATAACGCTAAAAAGTGCTGCCCTTCTTCCCTTCCATCCTTTCATAATTCTAACATGCAAGTATATAGAATATATAATCCATGTAATAAATGACCAAGTTTCCTTTGGATCCCATGCCCAATATCTTCCCCAAGCTCTTTCAGCCCAAATAGCACCTGTAACCATAACTAAGGTTAAAAACAAGTAGCCTAGAGAAATAGCTCTATAACTGATTAAGTCAAGTCTTTCCAAAGGGGGTATATATTTTTTAATAAATTCATCTCTAGAAAACTTGTCTCTTAATAAATACATGCTTGATACCCCACAGGCAACCCCAAAGGCACCATATCCAATAACTGCTGTAGCCACATGGATTGTAAGCCAGTTACTTTGAAGCGCAGGCATTAAAGGACGAACACCTTTATTTTGCATTGCAGCATATCCAATAATTATAAAAATTATAGGTGTAACAAAGGTTCCCATGGCTCTAAAGTTATATTTTTTTTCAAATATAATAAAACAAAGGGCTATACCCCAAGCAAAACTAGTGGCAAATTCGTATTGATTGGTTAGGGGCACTCTTTGCGCACCTATTCCTCTTGCTATTAAGGCTACTGTATGAAACATAAAGGCTATCTTAACAAAAAATGTTGCATATTTACCATACTTTTCACTTTTTATAATAAAAAACAGAAAATAAAGCACCATCGAAATCATATACATGGCTATTCCAACATTGAATAACCCACTCTCTATACTTAAAAATCTTTCCAAATTCATAATTCATTTCCCCCTAATTATTCTATTTCCATTAAAGCTAGTTTCATTTCCTCTTTAAAAACATCTTTATTTTTTGCTGTATCACCCCATATAACAGTCCTTCCATCCTTGCTTTCGAACGCCTTTAACTGCTTTGGATGGAAATAAAAGGCCAGCATAATACCTAGCAATAAAATTAATCCTCCCACCGTTGCCCCGGTCATTCCAGGGTCACTAACAATTTGTAGAAGTGTAAATTGTCTAGGATTATGAATTTTAAAAGTATATTCTTCCCAGGAAATATCTTCCCCTATAGAGGCCACATTCATGTCCACCCTCTGCCCTTCATAAAAAATAGTATAAAGAAGTTTTGGGTTATTTAAATAGGGAGTTAAAGTTCTAGGCATTCCCTTAGATTGATCAAAATCTGGATAAAAGTTAACAAACTGTAGAGCTATTCGTTCATTATCATCTACATGTACTTCACTTTGGTAAAGTGTTCTTTCTGAAATCTTTTTCTCATTCTTTTCAAGTTCAATGTCTATAGCCCAACCAGTACCATTTTGATATATATTTATTTCTTCCATTCTAAATGGATGATTAACCATTACATTCCCTGTCTTTACTACATCACCGCCCTGGTTCTTCACAGTAATATTACTAATATATTGATTGACAGTATGATCCTCTCTAAAATCGATATTAAAATCATCTATATTCAATGTGTATGAAGTACCTTCTATGGAATGTACCGTTCCTGGCACTCCATAAGCATAAGTTTCAAATCCAACTATTTTTCCAAAGATATAGGACGAAATAATTATTAATAAGCCCACATGACTTAGCCACGACCCTAAATAACCAAAGGAATTTTTCTGCGAAAAATAATAGGTTCCTTCTGCTTTATCTATTCTTTTCACCCTAAAAAACCTTGTTCTTTTAAAAAATTTCTCCACATCAATCTCTTTATCAAACTCACTTTTTATTAAAAAATTTTTCCCTCTAATTTCTTCTTCCAATTGAGGCTTCCTTGAAATTTGTCTAATTATTACAGGAAGTCGGATAATACTACAAAGCGTTAAGTTTATAGACAATGCTACCATCATAGATATAAACCACCAAGAAGCATATACTTTATGTAAGCTTAATGTACTAATAATTGTGTATATAAAAAAACTGTATTCCTTTTCATAAAATGTCATCGGATTATTTTGTGGTATAACTGTTCCCGCTATGGAAGAAATGCTAATAATTATTAATAAGATAATTCCAAACTTCATTGAGTGAAATGCCTTCCATATTTCTTTAAAAATACTATCTTGTTTCATTCTTTACTCCCCTTTTAAACTGGGGCTCGATAGAGCCCCTTAATTATTGAAATTCTCTTAAAACCTCTAAACCTTTCTCCGCATACATACGTGCCTCATCTAAGCTTTTATGGGTAAACTCTGGATTATGGAATCCTGTACTGTTTTCTACGAAAACAAAATCCCATCTCCATTGAGCCTTTCTATGGTAATCTCTTGCTAAATTCAATGTTTCTTCTGGATATTTACCACTGTTTACAGCCTTTGTTAATTCATTAATTAAATTTACAATAATGTCACTAACTTCATTGGTTTTATTTTCTACACCTTCTTGAATCTTTTCTACTCTGGCAATAAGTTCATCAGCAGTTTCGTTTTTGTGACATGGTAAACATGATTGTTCCACATGCTTCAATGGACTTGTCCATTGATGGGAGCGATAAGTATCCCCATCTTCATTTTCCATTGGTGGCATATGACAGTCTATACAGGTTAACCCCATTTTGCTATGTAGACTTCCTTGATATGTTTCAAACTCTGAATGTTGTGCCTTAAGAAGCTTTGTACCTGTATCTGGATGTACCCAATCGTAGTAATCCATATCATCATAGTACTTTTCTATTCCTTCAACAGTTATTCCATTATCCCAGGGCAAAATAACTTCCTTTGTTTCTTTATCCATATAGTACTCCACATGACATTGAGCACAGGATAAATCACCCATCTTAAACTCTGTATCTAACTTATCTAAGCCAACATTTAAATGATTCCTCGTTATTACAGGTTCCCCAGGGGTATTTTGATGGCAATCATAGCAGCTAATAGTATTTTTAACCTTGGCCGCCATTTCATCAAAATTCATTGCATGGACACTATCTCCATATTCATTGATCATTTCTAAATAATCGGCAGTCTTGCAAGATAGACAACTGGCCCCTGGCTTTGGCCTAGCTGTATTAATCACATCTTCTAATGCATATACATGGCCTCTAGCTCTTAAATATTCCTTGCTAAATCCATTCCCCGCATATAGTGTTTTAAGATTTGGGTACTTTTCTAAATAGTCAATTGCCTCAGAACCACCATAGGTTGTGTTTGCCACCTCCGCATTTTTTAAATAGGAAGCATATTCATCTGGATACTTATCAGCCCACTCCTCTGCAGGAATAATTCCTTGTATTTCTTCTCCCTTTGCTTCGGTGCTAGACTTAGAACAGGCAGAAACCAATGTTATTACTACTAATAAAAATATAAATAAACCTCTTCTTTTCATTTTATTCACCTCCCTTTTTAAAAATAATTATCAAAACTGATAAATAGTTTGATAATTAACTAACATTATAGTGTGTATCCATATTTTGTGATGTGATAAAAGTCACAGTGCACCTTTTTTACTAACTATCCTATATATATTCTTCTTTGGTATAAAAAATAGCAATGTAGCTAATTAATATTAATTAGCTACATTGCTATTTTGACTATATCCTTTAATTTTGTATTAATACTAAAAATCAAATTTTTAAACAATATATTAATTCGACGTCTTATCAAAAAAATTTAAAAGAAAGTAACAATTGTTACTTTCTTTTATTATACTTATATTAATCCATTGTATATGGTAATAAGGCAATGTGTCTTGATCTTTTGATTGCTTGTGTTAACTCTCTTTGATGAATTGCACAATTTCCTGAAATTCTTCTTGGTAAAATCTTACCTCTTTCAGTTACGTATTTTTTTAGTTTATGCACATCTTTATAGTCAATATTTTTTGTTTTATCAGCACAGAAAACACAGATTTTTTTTCTTGTTTTACGTCTTCTTTTATTGTTTACCATCTTTTTCCCTCCTCTTCTCTAGAATGGGATGTCTTCGTCATCATCCATTGCCTGGAATTCATTAATATCTATATCGACAGACCCAAAATCATCATTTCTTTTAGATGGGGATTGTCCTTGTCCTTCTTTATTACCCCACTCTAAAAACTCTACCTGATCAGCTATAACCTCTGTAACATACCGTTTTTCGCCAGTTTGAGCTTCATAGGATCTGCTTTGAAGTCTTCCTTCTAATCCTACCAATCTACCTTTTGCAAGATAGTTAGCACAGTTTTCAGCCGTTTTTCCCCATACTACTATGTTGAAAAAATCTGCTTCCTTTTCTTTAGAAAAGGGTCTATTTACTGCTATACTAAAGGTGGCTACGGCTTTTCCGCTTGCAGTAAAACGTAATTCTGGGTCTCTAGCAAGACGTCCGATTAAAATTACTCTATTCATTTTTCTCCCACCTTTACGATTATTCTTCTATTTTAATAATCATATGTCTAATTACTTCATCAGCAATTTTTAAGTTTCTGTCTAATTCTTTTGGTACATCAGCTCCAGCATTGAAGTTTACTAAAGTATAGTATCCTTCGTTTATCTTGTTGATTTCATAAGCTAACTTTCTGTTACCCCACTCGTCAACATTTTCGATTGCTCCATCAGCTTCGATGATACCTCTAAATTTGTCTAATAGTTGAGTTCTTTTTTCGTCTTCAACGTTTGACTTTAGAATGTATACTAATTCATACTTGTTCATTTTTCCACCTCCCTTTGGACTTAGCGGCCCTGTTTTATTACAGGGCAGAGAAATGATTTTCTCACATTAAGATATTATACCACTTCATTTAATTGATTGCAAATAAATAATCGTATATTGTTAAAATTTTTATAACAATTTACGATTATTTATATTGTAACCTAAAATAATAATTTATTCTATTATTGTATTGGCTTTTTATTTTATTTCATTTCTCTTCAAAACGTTTATTCAATAGCAACACCTGATTTACTATGTGCTTTGCTAGCTGATTTTAACATTGTAATTGAAGTATATAAAATAACACCAATAACTAACCAACCTAATATATTAAGTGGTAATGACTTTACAATATATGCCGCAATAAATACTCCAATAGCTCCACCTATTGTTATACCTAAGGATGCCTTTCTATCGTATGCTCCTTCCTTAACAAACTTTATAGAAGCTACTGGCATAAGAAAAGCACAAGAACCCATCATAATTGGGAAAGCAATATTCGGCGACATACCTAAAAAGTATACTAAGGCCATACAAGGTGCATACAGACCAATTCCTGCTGTCATTAGAGCTCCTAATACAAAGTTAGCTACTATAGCAAATATTAATTTGCCTCCCTCTAATCCAATTGCATCTCCACCACCAGGCATCCATCCTACCTTAGATGCAAACATTAAAAATGCTGTTATAAATAAGGCTACACCCATTGTGAACTGAATTATTCTCTCTGGTAGTTTTGAAACTATGCCAGCCCCTACCCAGGCACCTAGAGCTGCTGCTGCAAGCATGCCTATTAATGTAATTGGTTCCACCTTTATTACTGTCATAAAAATAAAAGCCTCTGCTACAACTGGTATAGTACAAGCAACATTTAAAGTACCAGGAATTACCCTATCTTTTGTTTGCTTAAAGGCCTTCAATAAAGCTGTGGTAGGTGCAAAAGAACCAATTCCTAATGTGTCGAAAAAGTTTGTAATAAATCCAATTGCACTTACCTTTACCCATGAGTTCGATTCTAAATTATTTTTGTGCTTAACTACGTCTTTTATAAAAACTATAGCAAAACAAATTGTTAAAGCTGCTAAAACACCTAAAACCGCTGTTATCATTTTTATTTCCCCCTATTTTTAATGATTTGTTAAAATTTTAACTATTGTGTTTGTAATATCTCGTCAAGGCTTCCTATTACCCACCTATTACTACTTTAGTATAAACCCTGTTTTCACTGGATCATCTGGCGATACAACAAATTGATTGAATCCTGTTATAAAAGCTGATCCCGTTATTTCTGGTATAATTGCTTCATACTCCCCTACTTTTGTAGTTCCAATTACTCTTCCTTTAAATATTGTTCCTAGAATACTTTCATAGACAAATGGTTCATCTACTTTAATCTGCCCTTTTGAATATAAAGTAGCTAGCTTAGCGCTTGTCCCTGTACCACAGGGGGATCTATCTACTTGTCCTTGACCAAAAATAACAACATTTCTATAATCCGCCTCTTTGTGTACTGGATCATCATAGATCTCTACTAAATCAACAGTTTTAATATGGTCTAATAATGGGTGCTTTATCTCCACTGTGTTATTTATTATTTCTCTTATTTTTAGACCAATATCAACTAGTCTTTGTGTATTTTTAGGCTCTATAGTTGTTTTTAACTGCTTGGCATTCACTATCGCAAAAAAACTACCTCCAAAGGAAATATCTAATACAACTTCCCCTATCTCTGGTACAATAATTTTTACATCCTGCTTATATAAAAATGCCGGGACATTTACAATAGAAACCTCTTTTACTTTACCCTTCTCTACCTTAGCTTTTCCTCTTATTAGACCAGCTGGGGTATCCATTACTACCTCTGTGAAAGGTTCTTTTTTTTCTACCATGCCAGTTTCTACTGCTACAGTAATAGCTCCTATAGAACCATGACCGCACATATTCAAATAGCCTCCACCATCCATAAAAATAATTCCAAAATCTGCTTCTTCATGTGTTGGAGCCAAAACTATGGATCCAAACATATCATTATGACCTCTAGGTTCGTGCATAATAGTAGTTCTAATCTCGTCCATTTCCCTCTCTAAAAAAGCCTTCTTTGCAGCCATTGTATTTCCTGGGATGTTTGGAATACCACCTACAACCATACGGGTAGGCTCCCCCATAGTATGAGAATCTATAGCATGAATACTCTTTACAAAGTTCATTTACTTATCCTCCTTTTTCATCTTCAACTTTAGTAATGCTAGTGCCTTTTTGGCATCTAACTCAATTACATTGTTCTCCCCAACTACTTCCGTTTCAATTCCTTCTATAGATTTATTGAAATCAACTATTGTATCCATATACTTATTTTTTACTACAAACTTGGCCTGCTTCCCTATAAAGCTAAGACCAACAACTGGAATACCTCTTTGTCCTATTTCTGCTATGGTGTTAGCATAGTCCACATGAGAGTTTCCCCAGCCATCAACAGATATAATAACTCCATCAGCCCTCATCATTTCTGCCATTGCCGCTGTTCTTTGCCCCATAAAGTGTTTATCATTATTATCTTGAGGGGTTCCCACAAAGATAATTCCTAAAAGGTCTAAGTCTTCATCTCCAGATACAATATTAAGGAGTGGATCTCTAAAATGATGAAGTGTAGTTTCTTTAGTTGATGGACCAATTCCCATTAATAATCACCACCTTAAGTCATAGCTCGCAATACACCATCTCTGTATTCATTAGGAGTAACTATAATAGGTACATTTCCCATATCTATTATAGATCTACCCCCAACAAATCCACTGGGCTCCTTAGGAAATAACTGATTATCATACATAGCACCTTGTCCTGCAATTTGCTTTATTATTACTACTTTTTTCTTCCCCGGTCTTATTTTGTCGTAATATTCCTTAACTTCAGCCCCCTGACGTCCATCAATATTCTTTAATACCTGTCTAATATCTTGCATAAACTTGTCACAACTTCTATGGGCTGCCAAGGGTAAATTTCTATCAAAGGGGTAGCCCCTTTTAAATATTACGTCAAAGTTTATTATGAAATCGGTGTTGCTTGGTGTACCAGCCCTTCCCAAAACCATGGTTTCTTTTAATATCCCTTCCGACGAGCCAAACTCCGCCATCTGAAAACCATCTTGACTCATACCTGTTAACATAACATATACTCCAGTTAGAGTATGAGTTATACCTTCTCCTAACTGGCCTAAGACCTTAGTTGAAATAGGTATAATGTCCATTATGCTGTTAACCCATATATTGTGATCCTCAGGAGATATTAAATTGATATTTATTGAATCAATGGTTTCTTCATTTTCTAAGATTAAATCTGTAATTTCCTTGCTAATTGTTAAAGTTCCGTTTTCAATACTATTTCTATCTCCGAATAACACCTTATCTATATGGAAGGATTTAATTACTAATCTTCTTAAAAGAATTTCATTTTCCATTAGATCACCTTCTTATTTTAAAGGCCCCACTCCATAAAGGAGTGGGTTTATATTTTTTAAACTTTGGCTGTATATTCATATGGCAACTGGACTATTTGACCTGCAGATGAAATTTCTACTAACTGCTTTAATGAATCTCTAACTATTGCAGTTTGCATTGCCTTATCATTTGGTGCTCCAGCGTTTGCTCCCATTGGTACAAGCGGTGCTACAGCCCTAGGTGTACCATTTTGTCTTACTACCGGTGGTAAAGCTGCTATAATAATTGTAGGAATCCCCGATTCCTCAATAGCTCTCTGTACGATTACAGCAGAGCGATGACAAGTACCTCAGCCAGCTGTTAGTAAAACTGCATCTACACCCTCTTCTTTCAATTTTCTTGCTATTTCAGGACCTGTTTCCTCTTGGAATTTTTGCTGATCTCCTCCACCACCCATAAATCCAAAATGTAATGGTGCAGCAGCTTTAATGAAACCTTCTTCAGCTAACTCCTTTAAACGATCAATTGGAAACATACAGTTTATGTCCTTATTTACGTCACCATTGTCATATCCTCCGTGGGATACCATTAGATCACTAGATAGTGTTTCAACTGGAACTTCTCTAAAACTAAAATCTCCTGCAAGATTAAATCTTTTATCGGATTTTAAATGTACTCCTGCTGCTGTTGCAAGTGCTACTGTCATATCCTTTAAATCTTTTTGTACTGGTGTCCAAACTGGTGATGGTGTAATGGGTACAAATATTTCAGACTGTAACCCTTTAACTATTGAAAGACTCATTTAATATCTCCTCCCTCTTTGTTTTATTGTGATTGATAGTATCTAAATATTTTTCATTTATTTCTTCACTCAAGCTTTCAGGATAGCTCATCATAAAACCAACTTCTTGGCCTACTTTAATATCATGGTTTGAAATTAGCATCCTTCTTGGAATTTTCATAAAACCTAATCTGCCTTTCAGATCTATGGATACTGCTCCATCTTGTATTTCAACAATTATTCCTTCCATATATATCTGTCTATTTCCATATTTCAAATTGTCCATATATTTGAGCTCCTTCGCTTAATCTTTTAAAACTATTTTTCGTAGATTTCTAAACGCTTCTTACTCTTTGGAAGTATTTGCTCATTTTCAACCAGTTCAACTTTTGAACCATAGGTTTTTTCAAGCATTTCTATATTGTTAATCTTTACATTGGAATTCCACTTTCTCTCTGCTTCTTTAACATCTTCACCAGCCATTGCTACCTTTAACATAGCTAGTGCCCTTACAGCATCTTCCTTACATAAAGTGTTGTTTGATAGTATTTCGTTTTCAATTCCTAGTTTTGATTTATTAAGATCAATCATATAGGTCATATACTCATTACCAACAACTAAGGCCCCTTGATTTGCAGCAAAGGTCATTCCAACTACAGGAACTCCCCTTTGTCCTACTTGCTCATGATGACTAGCAAAATCAATATGGTTATTTCCAAAGCCTTCTGTGGTTATGATTACACCATCTAAATCCATAGATTCAACTATCATACCTAGTCTTTCGGATACATAAAACTTTTCTGCGTTGATTTGAGGAGAACCTACAAATACAACAGCTGCTAAATCTATTTCTTCATCATTCATTGCTTCAATTACTAGAGGTTCTCTCCAATAATGTCTTGAATTTTCCTTAGAAGCAGGTCCTATACAAGTTAAAGCATGGATACTACCATCTAAAACTTCTAAAGGAGATAGAACAACTGGGACATTACCTAAGTCAACATTTGGCTTTCCACCTAATACACCTACTGGCTCCACCGGTAATATTAAATTGTCATGCATTGCACCCTGTCCCATAATCTCTTTTACAATTGCTACCTTCTTCTTACCAGGCCTTCTATACTGCACCAATTCCTCTGTATTAGTTACAAGGCTTTCATCTAACTTTTTAATTGCTTCTCTTATTTCCTGTGTTATATAATCTGAGGCCTTATGGGCTGCAAGTGGGCCTGGTCTTTCCATATTAGTACCAGCTTTAATAGTTACTTGGGTTTTAATAAATATGTCACCTTTATCAGGAGCACCTGGTCTACCCCACATAATATTTGTTTCTAAAACTCCCTCAGAAGAACCAAATTCTCCAATTTGTACTCCATTTTCATCGGTTCCAGTAACCATTACTATTACACCATCTAATACTCTTGTAGTGCCGCTTCCTAATTTACCTTCTTCTTTAGTAGCAATAGGTTGAACATCCATAATGGTTTCACTGTATTCCTTATATCTATCAGGAGTAATAATATCTAGTTTAATATCAGTTACTAGCTTGTCCGCCTTTAATGCATCCTTGCAAATATCCTCTCTAATATACAAAGTGCTACCTTCTATTTTTGTTTCTTTTCCAAACTCTACTTTTTCAATGTTAAAATGCTTTTTAGTTAATCTTCTTATTTCTTTTGCTTCTAAAGCATTTGTTTGGTTATTAATTACTGCTAACTCTTCTTTTGTGCTGAAACCTACTTCTTTTGAAGGCTCTGCCTTAGCTAAAGTAGTTGTTCCTCCCAATGAAAGAGGAATTTCCAAATTGATATTTTTTCCCTCTCCAATATGGATTTTGATTGTTCCTCCATTAGCTACTACACTAGAATCTACTACTTGATTACTCAATGTTTCATCTTTAGACTCTGCTTTTTCTACAGATGTTGTAGCTTCCTCTACACTAGTTTCTTTATTAACACCCTCCAAATAATCTGGTGTCATGGGAACTAAAGCATCAATGGTTTTTATTAGTTTTGCTCCAATTACCTCACTAATTTTTAAACAATTTTCTGGCATTTCCAACAACCCTGAATCAACTAAGTCTGGGAAAATATTAGGGTCTTCTAAATTAGAAGGTCCAACTACTGTACCCGCTTCAAATCTACAACAAGAAACTGCTGGATCATTACCATGTTTTTTTACTGTTTCTGGTGAAATTGACATTTAAAATAAACCTCCCTCTTATTGTTTTTTCCTATATAATTTATGTCCTGATGCCCTTAAAACATGGTCTGTACTATGATATACTGGTACTCCTAACCTAGGAGCCGTCTGCATGACTGTGTTAGTTCAGTCCTCACAGGTTCCAGTAATAATCACTTCAGCTCCTTGTTTTTTTAGAGCCAGTACCTTCTCAGCTTGACCAGGGCATACACCTGGCAAATCACATCTATACCTACCATTGGTTTCTGTCATTCTTTTACATTTAACCTCTGCCACAACAACAGTGCCCATTCCCGCAGCAATTTCCCTAAGTCTTTCCTCCTGTGCACCACACTCACAAGCTATAACCCCAGCTTTTCTTTTTTCCTGAGGAAAAGGCATTGCTACTAAAATTCCTCCAGTAGTCTTAGTAATAGAAGTTTCCTCTTCACCCTTTTTCCCTGTAAAAGGTCCACCAAGCACAATCTCACCGTAAGGCTCATTGTATCCACCACATTTTTCTATGAAGTGGGATATCGGATAACCAATAGGTGCATCTAAAAATACTTTAGATTCTGCAACCCGTCCGCCTACAGTTATATCCTTTGTAATTACTGGTCTTCTTTCTTCAATAGCCAAGCAAATATTCTTTATAGTTTCAACATTTGAAATTACAGCGTTAGCCTCTGATGGTAATTGTCCTGGTTTTAGCTCCACTTCTAACAATTCTCTTACAATAACCCTCTCATCTCCCGCAGGATACATATCCGGTAAAAACTTTACCTCTATATTTGATTCATTTTTACAAGCCTTTCCTAGAGCAATAATTGCCTTTTTATGCTTAGGTTTAATAGCAATATATCCCTTAGCAGCATTAGTGATTTCCATTGCATATTTTAAGCCTCTCAAAATTAATTCAGGCTGCTTTTCTAATACTAGTATGTTGTGGCTTAATATAGGTTCACATTCAGCGGCGTTCACTATTACATAACCGCCATTTAGGTCTGCATTTAATTTAACATGGGCTGGAAACCCAGCACCTCCAGCTCCAACAACCCCTGCTTCTTTTATAGCCTCTAGATAGTTACTGGTTTCTTTAATCCTTACATATTCCTCTGGCTGATTTATATTGACTTCAATGGTTATATCATTATTGGTTATTTCCTTAACAATTCCATATACACTTGAATGAATATTAGCCCCTAATCCATCTGGTGTAGCTAGCAATTGTCCCTTTTTAACTTTATCATCTAGTTTTACAATTGCTTTGCAGTGGGCACCAACATGTTGTTTCAATGGTATTTTAATAAACATTCTTATCACCTCCTTTTGTTACACTTATATAGAGCAATAGGTGTGCCAATTAAAATAAACAGTATTTAATTTTTCTATCGAAGTCGTTATATCTATTGATATTTCAACTATTAAAATTTTAAAAATTTATTTTACATAAGCGATTATGTTAGATTTTTTTGGAAATCTATTATTATTAAAGTTATGAAAACGTCAGTGTACTGACACTTTTATATAATAATTTAATTGTTTTTGATAATTTTTTGTCGAATAATGTTGATATATGCTACCTTATATATAAAAAAATTCAAAAAAATAGAACTGTCAGCTGACTGACAGTTGTCAGCTAGTTGACAGTTCTAAAAAACCTTATTTAAACTAATCCATATTATAATAGTTCATCTTATAATATAAAGTACTCCTCGGTATATTTAAAATATTTGCTGCTTTGCTTTTATTATTTCCAACCATATTCATTACCTTTTTAATAGTTTCATATTCTACTCTCTCAATAGTTTTCTGTAAGTCAAAACTTTCATCCCCTGAATCATCGACTGTATGCTTCCTCAAAATATGCTCTGGTATACTACTAAGTTTAATTTCACCTTCTTGAGAAAATACTAACAAATGCTCTATTGTATTTTTTAACTCTCTAATATTTCCCTTCCAATTATAATTCATTAATACTTTTAAAACCTCAGTAGTTATATTTGGAGGATTAATTTTGTTTTCTTGGCAAAATTCTTTTATAAATTTCATTATCAATATGGGTATATCTTCTTTCCTTTCTCTTAAGCTTGGTAGCTCAATATTAACAACATTTAATCTATAAAACAAATCTTCTCTAAACTCTCCTTCATTAACTAATTTTCTCAGATCGTGATGAGTGGCGGATATAATTCTAACATCAACATCTATAGTCTTATCAGAACCAATTCTAACAATCTGTCTTTCCTGTAGGACTCTCAGTATTTTTGCCTGCATATGAAAAGGCATATCACCTATTTCATCCAGAAACAAAGTTCCTTTATTAGCTAGTTCTATTTTTCCCATCTTTCCATTTTTTAAAGCTCCTGTAAATGCTCCTCCCTCATACCCAAACATTTCACTCTCGAATAATGATTCCGGGATAGCACTACAATTAATTGCAACGAAATCGCCTTTCCTTCCACTTTCTTGATGCAAGGCTCTAGCAAAAACCTCTTTACCTGTACCACTTTCCCCAGTGATTAAAACACTACTATTTGTTCTTGCTACCTTTTTTGCCTTGTTAATTCTATCTACAATAATTTCACTTTTACCTAATATCTGACCAAAAGAGTACTTATCCATTGTAATTTTTTTCATTTCTTCCTGTAGCAAATCCAGCCTTTCTTTAGTTTTCTCAAGTTCTACCGAAAGGTTCATTACCTCTGTTATATCTCTGTCTGTTGAAACAGCACCAACAAACTCATTATCAATATAAAGTGGCTCTGCACTTAAAAATACATGACTTTCTTCCCTAGGCATATGATATATACTAGTTATTGATTTCCTATTTTTTAATGCCTCTAATAATAAAGCCTTTGGGAAATATTCACTAATTTCTTTATTAATTATATCCTCAGATTTTATACCATATAATAACTCAGAGTTCTTAGACCAAAAAATTACTTTTCCATATTCATCTACTACACATACTGCCTCATGAATACCGTTTAGTATATAACTAAAGGTTTCCATAGTCTTATCTATTTTTGAATATACCTTATCTAGCAAGTCCCTAATTCTAACAATACCTATTACTTTATTATCTTTAACCACGGGTAATCTTCCTATGCCTTTTTCCTTCATCAATTCTTTTGTAGAAATTGCATTTCCTTCTATGGTAGTCGATATAACATCTCGATTACAGTATAGCTCTATTGGTTGGTCTAGTTTGTTTTTGCTAAAAAAAGCTCCACCAATTAATGATATGTCGGTCATAGTTAGAATACCAAATAACCTGTTTTTATCATCAAGAACAATAATATCTCCCTTATTGTATTTAAACATTATTTCAATGCCCTGCCTTAAAGTAGCATTCTTAGTAATTGTAATTACTTCAATATCCATAACATCTTTTATTTTCATATTGTTAAGCACTTCTAGGAACATATTATCCCTTCTCCTTAATAATATTGTTAAATAATAAGCAAATTCTATTAATATATTATTATATCATTTGGCTAACATTCAATAAATGGATATTTTATCTATTTATTGAATGTTAGCCAAAATATTTTATTTTTCATGTATATAATATAAAATTACTGGCAATCCTATAACTAAGATAGCCCCCACAATATAACATTTTATTCATCCCAATCTCCCCCTTACAATGAAAGAGAGTGGCCAAATGGCCACTCTCGATTTATTAATTACATCATTTCTTTTAATACTTTTCCTAATCTTGCAATACCTTCTTTAATTTTATCTTCAGGCATATTTGAATAATTTAATCTAAATGTATTTTCGTGTCCACCATTAGGGAAGAAAGATCCTCCTGGAACGAAGGCTACGTTTTGCTCTAATGCTTTTGGCATTACGTCTCTTGCACTAATATTTTCTGGAAGAACCACCCATGTAAATAGTCCTCCTTCAGGATATGTGTAGCTTACGTTGCTTGGGAAATGCTCTTTAATAGCTTCCATCATAACATCTCTACGGTTTCTATATACTTTTATAAGGTTTTCAATGTGAGCATCAAGATCATACATTTCTAGGAACTTGTCCATTTCTCTTTGAGCAATTGTACTAGATTGTAGGTCTGCTCCTTGTTTAATGAAGTTATATTTTTGAAGAATTGGAGCATCTGCAATTACCCAACCGATTCTCATACCAGGACAGAATGTTTTAGAGAATGTTCCTAAGAAAATAACACGTCCTTCTGTATCAAAAGCTTTAAGTGATGGAGGAATTTCTCCTTCAAATCTAAGGTCTCCGTATGGGTTATCTTCTATAACTGGTAAATCGTATTCATTAGCAAGTTCGATTAATCTTTTACGTCTTTCAATAGACCATGTTTTTCCTGATGGATTTTGGAAATCTGGAATAACATAGATCATTTTAACGTTTTCTCTAGTTTTTAAAACTTCTTCTAGATCTTCCATAATCATACCTTCCGCATCTGTTGCAATTTCAACAAACTCAGGCATAGAAGCTTTAAATGCATTAATAGCACCTAAGTAGCTTGGGCTCTCACAAATTACGATGTCACCTTCATTTAAGAAAACTCTAGCAGAGAAGTCTAAACCTTGTTGAGATCCACTTGTAATTAAGATGTTCTCTACAGCAGTTTTAAATCCAAACTTCTCCATTCTTTTTGCAATTTTTTCTCTAAGTGGTGTAAATCCATCTGTTGGTCCGTATTGAAGAGCTTGTCTACCTGATTCTCTTAATACAGCTTCTGAAACTTTAATTAATTCTTCTGTAGGGAATAACTCTGGTGCAGGAAGCCCTCCAGCAAAAGAAATAACTTCCGGTCTTTCTGCAAGCTTTAATAACTCTCTAATTTCTGATGCTTTCAAATAATCCATTCTTTTTGCAAACTTCATCGAAAAATCCCTCCATAAAGTATTTAAGATAATAAAATAAAATGTATGTTTTATAAAACAATTTATTATTATTATAACATTCTTTTAATAAATAGAAATGTTTTTATCAAAAATTCATTCAAAGTTCAATAAGTTCTATAATTTAGTCAAGTCTGAATTATCAGAATCTCAGCTTCTTTATTAGTATCCTATGCTAATTAGCTTTTATTATCTTCATTATTTGTTATTTTTCGTATTCTTCTTTCAAGTTCTGGTCTTGGAAGCCAAATTTGCTTTTCACAGCCTAAACACTTTATTCTAAAATCGGCACCAGTTCTTAAAATCTCAAAACTTTTACTTCCACAAGGATGTTGTTTTTTTAATTCAACTATATCCCCAATTTCTAGCTTTATAGGCATTATCATTACCACTCCAATCTACTTCTATCTTAACTTAATCTTTTTTAGTAATTACTACAGTCCTTGGATAAGGAATCTCTATTCCTGCATTGTCAAAGGCCTCTTTAAAAGTTTTTCTCATTAAACGTTCAATAGCCCATTGTTCCATTGGTAAAGTCTTTGCAACAATTGAAATTACCACATATGAATTTTCTAATTTGCTTACACCCAATACAGTTGGACCTTCTACAATTTGTTCATTCTCTGCACCTAACTTTTCACTTGCTTTATTCAAAACAGCAATAGCATTATCAATATCTTCCTCATATGCAATTGACATTTCAACAAGTGCTCTCATATTACCACTACTTTTATTGGTTACTTTACTGATTTCTCCATTAGGAACAATATGCAGATCCCCATTAAAATCTCTAATCTTAGTTACCCTTAGAGCCATTTCTTCAACAATTCCACTAACACCATTAACTTCAACATAATGTCCTACGCCAAATTGTTCTTCAAATAAAATAAAAAATCCTGTAATAATATCTCTCACTAGATTTTGCGCCCCAAAACCTATAGCTAACCCACCAATTCCAGCAGTCGCAATAAGCCCCGTAATTTCTATACCAAAAAACTTAATAACTGCTGTGAATGCAATAAAATAAATAACATATGTTAATATGCTTTTAACAAGACCCTTCATAGTGTCTATCCTTGTTGTATCTATATTGAACTTTAGTTTCTTTTGTTTTTCAAAAAACTGATTAATTATAGATCCAAAAATCCTTACAGAAAGTTTTGCAATAATTAAAATTAAAATAATTTTAATTGCATTTCCTATAATTTTAGAAAATTGCTCAGGATTCTTTAAAAAATCCATGGTTTCTTGAAATACTGTTGTTAAACTCTTATTAATAGTTTCCATCATCTACCCTCTTTAACTAATTTGCTTAATAATCTTCTCATTATCAATTTTTTGTATTTCATATATTCCTTTAATAGCAATATGTGCGTCTTCCATCTCTCTTTTCATCTCTACTAAAGCATCCACTGTAAACCTAATAGATAGTCCACAGCTATGAGTAATTTCCCTTGGAGTAGGTATAACATCAAACTTATAATTCTTATCTTTGAATAACTTTTCTGCTGCAATTGCATAGTGAGTTGACTCGAACACTACTACATAAAATTGTTGATCGATCATTGATTATCCCTCTTTGCTACAGTTTTATCGTATTGCTAGCATTATTTAATCTTTCTACAATAGTGTACATATTACTTATTCCACCCACGGCTAATTTATCTTTTATTTTAAAGTAGTCAAGGCAAGTCCCACAGGATAAGACCTCAACACCATTAGACTCCAAACTTCTAAGGTGCTCCACTACTTCAGAATCTTCGATTGCTAGTTTAACGCCACCATTTAAAAGAAGTATACTTTTAGGATATGGAGTTACTTCAGTTAGTGCGTATAAATAGCTTTTCATCAAAAGTATACCTAATTCCTCTGATCCTTCTCCTAAACTATTTTTTGAAATTAAAATAACTAAATCTTTTTTATTATTTGTACCGTATTTAACATCTAATGCTTCTACTCCTACTACACCTGTTTGTTGATTCTTAAAAATATCAATATAATAATTTCCTTGATTTTGTTTAATATCAATCTTAAGATCCATACTTTTGGCAAGCTTTGATACATTTTCTTTTGCAACCTCGTTATCTACAATAGTAGTAACCTTGCCATTGTTTATAGACTCTAAAGCTTTTTTAGTATGGATTACTGGCATAGGGCAATTCATTCCTCTTGCATCTACTTCCTTGTTCATTTTCATTCCTCCATTTTAATATCTTCTGTGTATTGCTATTATTCCCACTTATTTACGCGTGAAGTCAGGCGCTACATCTAAATTAAGTTTTCTTTATTATATATTTAAGTATAACAATAGGATTCGTATTGTTCAACGTATTCTATAAATAGGCAAATTTGCTTTATCAATAGAATATTATATTTAAATTGATTATGTCTATTATTTCTATTATTTTTATTATTTTTATTCCACAAAAATAGAAATATATATTGACATTTTAAAATATAATTAATAATATTAAATTATAGCTTAAATATTTTAATATTGATATTAATTTTTTTAATGTTTTGTGGGAATAGCTATAGAAGAGAATTTAAAATTATGCTATTTTCTCACAATGATTTATGTTTCACTCAATTTTAAAACTTGCATTTTGAAATTAAAGTGTTCAAAACTTATTCTAAATTTTTAAGTGCTTAAAACACTACTAATCTATTACTTCTTTAAAAGCCTTAATAATTAAAAAATCTATATCTTTTTATATTATAAAATAAAGATAGGAGTGCTATAAGATGAAAAATAAAATATTAGGACAATGCCCGGTATGTAGTCATTCATTAGAAGTTACTAAGCTTCACTGTACACATTGCAATACAACAATTGAAGGAAGCTTTGAACCTTGTAAGTTTTGTCAGCTTCCATTAGAGTATAAACATTTTATTGAGGTATTTATAAAAAACAGAGGGAATATTAAGGAAATTGAAAAGGAATTAGGAGTTTCTTACCCAACTGTTAGGGGTAAGCTAGAAAGTGTTATTACTGCCTTAGGATATTCATCAAAACCGATATCTACTATCAATAAAAAAGAAATATTAGAGAAACTAAGTAAAGGTGAAATTACTGCCGAAGAGGCTGTAAGCCTATTAAAAGAGTAGATTAGTAGCTAATCATCAAGATTACATTTATAGGAAACCTTTGTTTATCATTATATAAAAGTAAAGGAGAATTTCAATGGGAGAAGAAAGATTAATAATTTTAAAACTTTTAGAACAGGGAAAAATTACAGAATCTGAAGCAGAGCAACTATTGGATGCTCTAGGAGATATGGAGTATGATCAAGCTACACAGGAAGCATCTAACACTTTTAATCCGTCCAAGGTAAATCTCTCTAAAGATAAAGATAATACATATACCAAACATGAAAACAGGGAAAGTCAATCCAATGCTGGTAAAAGTAGAGATTTCGAAGAGATTCTTGAGTCTATAGGAAAAAGATTCGAAACCATAGGTGAACAATTAGAAGATAAAATGGATGTTTTTGGTGAACAATTTGGTAAAAAAATGGTTAACTTAGGGTCTATATTTGCTGAAAAATCTATAAACTTTGCTGAAAAAATCATTGATGTTGTAGACAAAGCGGTAGATTCCGATACATTTATTAATGTGGATTTATTTGGATCTAATAAATGCTATGAGGAAATAATAGAAAAAAAATTAAGTGACATTGACCAAGTATCTTTACAATTTGAAGCCTACAACGGCAACATTTCAATTGTCAGATGGAATGAACCTATGATTAAGGTGACTGCTTATATCTCCGCTAAAGAAGGTAAGTATGATGCTAATAAACCAATATTAGATTTAAGAGAAGATGGAAATATTCTTTGTTTCTATCCTAAAGAAATCGACGGTATTGGTATTAAATTAAAGATCATGATACCTGACCAAACCTATAATCTAGTAAAAGCACAAAGTAAAAATGGTTCTATTACAGTTGAAAATTTAAATTGTAACAAGCTATTTTTACAAACTAAAAATGGAAGTATAACACTAAATCATGTGGAGACAAAAGAAGATACTAGTTGCACAACAACAAACAGCAAAATAATCATAGAGAACTGTAAGGCACAGAATTTACTAGCAGCTACAAAAAACGGAAAAATAGTTATTGATAATAGTAGTATAAAAAGAATTGAAGGCCTTACATCCAATAGTAAAATTACAATAAAAGATATTGAATATAACCAATTACAATCTCTAAGTTTGAAAACAACCAACTCTAAAATAGAAGTTATTGGGTCTCTTCCTAAAAATGCTGGAGTCCAATTTGATGCAAGTACTACCCATGGAAATATTAATATTGGCTTACCAGTAGTTTATGTTGAGAATATAAAGAACTACTCTAATCATAGGGTTACTGCACGAACACCTGCCTTTGATACATGTGAAACTATAGCTCATATTAAGGCATATACAACTAATAGTACTATCTATCTTTTTTAAATAGCTGTACTCCCCCTATTGAATATAGATAAAAAAACTGCTTCCATAATGGGAGCAGCTTTTTTAAGGTTAATTATATGTTAAAATTGGAGGGTTTTAACAGTTTGCTATTATTAATCCTTATTGTTAATTACTATTTATTTACTGCATGTATAGCTATATTTTTTACAGCAAGAGCTGCTTCTTTCATAGCTTCCCCTACTGTTGGATGGGCATGTACTGTAGTAATTAATTCATCTACAGTAGCTTCTAGTCTAAGAGCTAATGTACCTTCTGCAATTAAATCTGTAGCCCTAGGACCATAAATGTGTACCCCAATAATCTCATCATATTTTTTATCAGTAATAATTTTGATCATTGTATTTTCTACTTCTTTCATAATTAAGGTTTTTCCATTGTTAACTAATGGGAAAATACCTACTTCGTAATTAATGCCTTTCTTTTTGGCCTCTTCCTCTGTCATTCCTACAGAAGCAATTTCTGGCTTTGTATAAACACAGGCAGGGATGGCATTATACTTCATAGCACTATCAATACCCATAATGTTTTCCGCTGCCACAATTCCTTGATCTGAAGCTACATGGGCTAACATATTTTTGCCTGTTACATCTCCTATAGCATAGATACCTTCTATATTAGTTCTCATACTATTATCTACATAGATGGTGCCACGATCTAAGCGAATATTAACAGCTTCTAAATTTAATCCTCTTGTAACGCCACGTCTACCTACGGACATAAGAACTTTGTCTGCTTTTACTACCTTATCTTCTCTATCTAAGGAAATGGATACTTTTAATTTTTGTCCATCTTTTTCAATTGTTGTTACTTTCGCTGATGTGAAAATATCAATACCAGTACCTATCATATTTTCTTGTACTGCAGCAGCAACTTCTCTGTCAATAGGAGGGAGAATGTAAGGGAGCATTTCTACTACGGTTACCTTTACACCAAAGCTATTGAACAAAGTAGCAAACTCTGTTCCAATAACACCACCACCTACTATAATGATATCCTCTGGTAATTCATCTAAATTAAGTGCTGCCGTACTATCTAGTACTCCTTCTAACTCAACTCCTGGAATAGGAGGAATAAATGGCTCTGAACCAGAAGCAATAATAAAATCGTCACCATTAATGGGTACACTGCTACCGTCTTCCTTTATAACTTTAATCTGATGTCTATCTATAAAAGAAGCAGTACCAATAACTACTTCTACTCCATTAGCAGCTAATAAGCCTGTTACTCCACCGACTAAATGGGATATAATATTTTCTTTTCTCTGTTGTAGGCTTGCCCAATCTACCTTTACATTTCCTTCTATTTGAATGCCTATATCTTTTCCATGTAGAACTTCTTGATAAATTTCTGCAGTATGAAGAAGTACCTTAGTAGGTATACAACCTACATTAAGACAGGTTCCTCCTAAAGAACCTTTATCTACTAAGGTCACTTGTGCCCCTAACTGTGCTGCACGAATTGCAGCCACATATCCACCAGGGCCTCCTCCTATAACTACAACGTTTTTCTTATCATCTTCATTGGTCTCTGGCTGATGAACTGTTGCTTTTGTTTCTTTTTCTAATGGCTTTTCTTCTTTAACAAAGGAGGAAATATCTTCTCCTTCATCGGCTAATATAGCAACTGGTGCTGTTACAGGAGCGCTTTTCCCATTTCCTATTAAGATTTTCGCTAAAATTCCTTCTTCTTTTGCCTCTATAGTATTAGTGATTTTATCGGTTTCTACATCAAATAAAGAATCTCCCTTTTTAACCATATCACCTTCATTTTTATGCCATTTTATAATTGTACCCTCTGACATTGTTAGTCCTAGCTTAGGCATTACTATATTTATTGCCATACCCTTTAATTCCTCCTTCCGCTTACATTAGTAGCAAGTAAGGGTTTTCTATAATTTCCTTGAATCTTGCTAAAAATCTTGCTGCCATTGCACCGTCAACTAAACTGTGATCTGCAGATAAGCTTAAATTCATCATTGGTCTAATAACAATTTGTCCATCTAATGCTATTGGTTTCTCAACAATTCTGTTAATACCTAATATAGCAACCTCTGGTTTATTTATAATTGGTGAGAAAGAATCAATACCAAACATTCCTATATTTGAAATTGTAAATGTGCCACCAGATAAATTATCAGGGGTAATTGTTCCTTCTCTAGTAGCTGTAACCATGGCTTCTGTTTCTACAGCAATATCTAAAAGGGACTTATCCTGTACATTTTTTATGTTTGGAACCATTAATCCTTCTCCAACATCAACGGCTAATCCTATATTTACATAGTGATGAAATTCAATTTCTTCCCCATCAAAACTAGCATTAAGATATGGGACTTCCAATAAAGCTTTCGATGCTATCTTTATTAAAATGTGATTATAGGTAAGCTTTCCACCTGCTTTATTAAAGCTATCTTTTAACTTATCTCTAAACTCCTTCATGCCAGTTACGTCAACTTCCATATTATAAGTAACTCTTGGTGATGTGGTCCAGCTTTCAAGCATTCGTTTTGCAATGACTTTTCTCATATTGCTTGGAGCTACCTTCTCCACTTTATCTTCTATAGCTGATATTTCTTCTCCCATACCTACTGCGGATAAAATATCTTCCTTCATAACTCTTCCTTTTGCGTCGATGGCGGTAACATCTACCCCCATTTCCTTAGCCATTTTTGCAGCTGTTGGAGAAATCTTTACCTTGTTTTCCTGTACATATTCTAATACATTTTTAGCTAAAATCCTTCCGCCTTCACCGGTTCCATTAATGCCAGCCAGGTCTATTGATTTTTCTTTAGCTAAGCTTTTTGCATAAGGAGAAGCCTTTACATATTCTCCTTCTTTTCTTGTTACAGAAACCACCTCTTTTACTTTTTCTGCTGCTTCTTTAGTCCCAGTAGCTGTGATCTCTACTTTTCCTGTATCTCCACCACAAAGACTACTAATATCTTCACCTCGACCTGCAAGAATAGCAACAGGGGCAGTAACAGGGGCATTTTCGCCTTGTTGTACAAATACTTTTCTTAATATACCATCTTGGTCTGCTTCTACACGATTGGTGATTTTATCGGTTTCTACTTCAAAAAGAAGGTCTCCTTTTTTAACTTCATCTCCTTCTTTTTTATGCCACTTTGAAACCTTTCCTTCAACCATAGTTAAGCCTAATTTAGGCATTACAATCAACTTTGACATTTTCTAACCCCCTTTAATATCATTTAACTCCCATTAAGTTAGGTAATAAAAGTGTCACCTGAGGAACATAGGTTATCAATAACAATACTGCTATTGCCGCCAATATAAATGGCATAACTGACTTAGAAATTTCCTTTAAGTTAATTCCTGCCATTGGCGAAGCAACATATAGGTTTACCCCTACAGGAGGTGTTACTTGTCCAATAGCTAAGTTAACTGTCATTAAAACTCCAAAGGCAACTGGATCATAGCCTAACTCTAGGGCTACTGGTAATAGTATTGGAACAAATAAATAAAAAGCTGAAACCGCATCTATAAAACATCCTGCTATTAAAAGAATGATGTTAACGAAAAGTAGGAATAATATTTTATTTCCTCCAGAGAAAGTTAAAATAGCTTCTCCTGCCATATCGGCAATTCCTTCTGTAGTAACGATCCAAGCAAAAACACTGGCACTGGCTACAATAAATAGAACAACTGCAGATTGGACTGAGGATTCAACTAAAAGATCTATAAAACCCTTAAAATTGATCTTTTTATATACAAATATACCAACTAAAATACCATATACCGCTGAAAAAGCTGCTGCCTCTGTAGGTGTAAAAATTCCACCATAAATTCCACCTAAAATAATGACTGGCATCATTAGCCCCCAAAAAGCATCTTTAAGAGCTTCCCATACCTCTTCCCTTGGTGCTTTTTCTTTTTGTTCAATAGGCATTTTTCGGCATAAAATAAGAGAAGCTATTATTAATGCAGCACCTATTAATAATCCAGGTGTTATTCCTGCAATAAATAATCTTCCAATAGACTGTTCGGCAATGGAACCATATACAACAAAGGCAATACTAGGAGGAATAATAATTCCAATAGCTCCTGAAGTAGCCAGGAGTGAGGCTGACATACCTTTATCGTATCCACTTTTTATCATAGCTGGAATAAGAATAGCTCCTAAAGCAGCTACTGTTGCAGGGCCTGATCCAGAAATAGCAGCAAAGAAACATGAAGTGATTACTGCTACAATAGCTAAACCTGCTTTTTTGTGTCCTACGGTCTTGTCCGCTAAATTGATTAGTCTTTCAGATATACCTGCCTTTTCCATTACATTTCCCGCTAAAATAAAGAAAGGAATAGCTAATAGTGTAAACTTACCAATAGAGGTGTGAAGCTGCATTGGAAGCATAGTTAGCAATGTATCATTAGCCAACATGGCTGCTAAGCTAGATAGACCTAGGGATAAAGCTATAGGTACGTTTAATAATAAAAGAATAACAAAACTACCAAATAAGATAACAGGAATTGACATCTATTTTACCCCCTCTTCCTTGAAGGCCTTAATTCCAAATTGAATAAATCGTATCATAATAAATATTCCTCCTACGGGAACAAAGGTACCAAATATCCATTCAGGCCATCCTAAAGCAGGGGTTAATTGACCAGTGGCCTTTTCTTGCATTGCTAGGACAAAACCTTCTTTTATTAGTACAATACAAAAAACAACCGCTGCTACTGTGCTAATTAATGTAACAAACTTCTGATATTTTTTTGGAAAAAGATCTGTTAGTATACTCAAACCTAAATGGCTCCCTCTCTTTGCAGCAATAGCAGCTCCTAGCATACTTGCTAAAATAAAAAGGTTAGCTGTAATTTCCTCTGTAAAAGACCAAGAAGCTTGAAACAGTTTTCTAGAAAGAACGTTAGCGAAGGCAATGGATGTCATTATAAATAAACTGCTTGCCACTATGTATTCTTCAATGTTATCTAATAACTTTTTCAAAACTTTCCCTCCTTATATTTCTTCATCCTTACCTAAAAGTTAAAAGTTTTTTGAAAACAATGAGTCCTGACAGAACCAAGTATCTCCCCTGCAGGACTCACATTATCCTATTATCTAAAAGCGTCTATGAGTTCTTTTCCCATGATTGGTTCATATTCTGTATATACTGAGCTTACCTTTTCTTTAAAAGCTTCTATGTTTTCTTTTGTAACTGTTGTAATTGTCATTCCTTTTTCTTCGAACATCTTTAGCTGCTCGCCTTCAGCCTGTCTATTAATCTCCACTTGATAATCACAGGCTTCTGTAGCAGCCTCTTTAATAGCCTCTTGATGTTCTGGTTTTAAGGATTCAAATTTTGCTTTGTTCATTCCTAAAATAATTGAATCATAGGAGTAATTCCATACTGATAAATGATCTTGAACTTCATAGATTTTTGATGAAGTAATAATATCTGTTGGGTTTTCTTGACCGTCAATTGCTTTTTGTTGTAAAGCAGTAAACACTTCAGAGAAATTCATAGCTATTGGGTCTGCACCTAATGCTTTATAAAGAGAAATATACATTTTAATGCCAGGTACTCTTATTTTAAGACCACTTACGTCTTCAGGTGTACTAATAGCCTTTTTACTGTTAGTTAGCTGTCTAAAACCGTTTTCTCCAAAACCAAGACCTACAACACCAATTTCATCTAATATTTCGTTTATAGCTTCTCCACCTTTTCCATTAAGCTTTGCATCTACAGTTTCATAATCAGGTAAAAGCCACGGCAAGCTGATTACACCAAAACGCTCATCCATAATAGAATAGATAATATTAGAGTGATAACTAAGATCTGTAGCACCATTTCTAAGCATTTCAATTCCTTTTCCTTGATTACCACCAGAAAGCTGCTCATTTGGATATACTTTAATTTCCACTTCTCCATTAGTCTTCTCTTTTACTAGCTCGGCAAATTTTTGTGCTCCCTTTGTCCAAGTAGAACTGTCAGAACCAGTAACACTCATTTTTAGTCTTACTTTATCCTTTTTTCCTGCTCCTCCTGAACTAGCAGTCTTTCCTCCACAACCAACAAGTAATGAGCCTACTAACACCATAGAAGTTGCAACAGCAATTATTTTTTTAAACATAATTGTCCTCCTTTATTTTATTAGGTTTTTGAATTATCTTTATTATATCTTTATTTTAATCGTTTATTTTTGAATAAAGTGAAATAATGAAAAACCTGTTTCTTTATCGTACTTACGAATAAATTCGGCTTCTTCTACTGCTTGTATCATTACTTCTGCCGTAGCTAATATCTTATTTTCATTAGGGATAAAGTGACCTCCTATTATTCGTAGGTTTTTATCTCCCATTAATCCATGGAGATGAATTTGGAATTTACCATCTTCATCTTTTCCTACAATTCCTTGACAACATAACAACTCCAAAGGTCCATTAAAATGCGTAGGTTCGCTGTAGCGAATTTCCATACTATTGTCTTCATCAGGAATAGCATATACAATGCATCCGCTGGACAAACTTCCTAATACCGCTCCAACAACACCAAATTGAATGTTGTTTTCCTTGCACATTTGGTGGATTCCTTCCATTAAATCCACTCCGGGAAGAATTCTCCCTACAACTATTTTGCTTTCATTAAGCACAATCGTTTGTGTTTTTTTCATGTTTCTATCTCCTAAAACATTTTTCGGATTCCTTCAACAATATCACTGGTTTTCATTTTATATGCATCTTCCAATGGTGGTGAGAATGGAACTGGAACAAATGGTGCTCCAAAACGAAGGATTGGGGAATCAAGATAGTCGATAGCTTCTTCTGCTACAAAGGCTGAAATTTCCGCTCCAACTCCACCTTGTTTTACTGCTTCATGAATGATAACTAATCTATGAGTCTTTTTAACAGACTCTAAAATTGTTTCTTTATCAAAAGGTGAAATAGTTCTTAAGTCTATTACTTCTGCCTCAATACCTTCCTTAGCTAATATTTCAGCCGCTTTAAAGGCTTTTTTCATCATAATAGAGTAGGAGATAATCGTAACGTCTTTTCCTTCTTTAGCTACATTAGCCTTTCCAATTGGCACAATATACTCTCCCTCTGGAACAGGACCTTTTTCTCTATAAAGAATTTTGTTTTCAAAATAAATAATTGGATTATCATCACGAATAGCTGCCTTTAATAACCCCTTTGCATCGGCTGGATTAGAAGGAGCTACAACCTTTACCCCTGGCATATGAAGAAACCAAGCTTCAATACTTTGAGAGTGTTGTGCTGCTGCTCTGTTAGCAATTCCATCTGGGGCTCTTACAACTACAGGAACTGTACATTGTCCTCCAAACATATAACGAACTTTTGCCATTTGGTTGAATATTTCATCCATACAAACTCCCATAAAGTCTGCAAAGTGCATATCTGCTACTGGTCTCATCCCTGCTAAAGCTGCTCCTACAGCTGCTCCCATAATAGCGGTTTCAGAAATAGGAGTATCTCTTACCCTATCGGCTCCAAATTCATCTGCTAATCCTTTAAACTGTCCAAAAATTCCACCCTGTCTTGCTATATCTTCTCCCATTACAAATACACGATTATCTCTTCTCATTTCCTCTGACATTGCTTCTAGAGTTGCCTGTGAAAATGTTATTTCTCTCATTGTTTAGCCACCTCCCTATACATATAAGTCATTAAATAATTCTTCTACTTCTGGATATGGACTGGTTCTAGCAAATTCTAAAGATTCTTCTATTGCCTTTTCTACTTCTGCTTTAATTGCTTCCATTTCCTTTTTAGTCAATAAATTATCCTGCAATGCTCTTTTTTCAAAGTGCTTGATTGGATCGTTATTTTCGTACTGCTCCTTTACTTCTTCTCTTGTTCTGTACATTTCAGGGTCTCCTACGAAATGGCCCTTAATTCTATAGGTTTTTGCTTCCAAGAAAGTAGGTCCTCCACCTTGTCTTGCTCTTTCTACTGCTTCTTTCATTCCTTCATAAACGGCAAAAACATCATTACCATCTACAATAATACTTGGCATACCATAACCTACGGCACGATCTGAAATATTTTCTACAGATGTTTGAGTAAGATGTGGTGTAGTAGATGCCCATTGGTTATTTTCACACACGAAAATAACTGGAAGTTTCCAAGCTGCAGCCATATTTGCTGCCTCGTGGAAAGTACCACGATTAGATGCACCATCTCCAAAGAATACAACAGATACATCTTTTCTATTTTGATATTCTATCGCCATAGCAGCACCTACTGCTAGGTTATAGCCTCCCCCTACTACACCGTTGGCTCCTAACATACCTACGCTAAAGTCAGCAATGTGCATAGAACCACCTTTTCCTTTACAGAAACCTGTTTTCCTACCAAAGATTTCCGCCATTGCTCTGTTTAAATCTGCTCCCTTTGCCAATGTATGGCCATGACCACGGTGAGTACTTTCGATATAGTCTGAGTTTGTTAAGTTAGCGCAGACACCTGTGGCTATCGCCTCTTCCCCAATATATAAGTGGACGAAGCCTGGAATATCTCCATCTAAAAATAGTTTCTCTACAGCTTCCTCAAAAAGTCTTATTTTCCACATGGTTCTGTAAAAATCTGATACGAGTTCTTTACTGAATTCTGCCAAAGCAGTCACACCTCCTCAAAATATTTCATAATTCGACATATTATATATGCACCCTTCGTGCCAAAATATATATTTTTTAAAAAATTCATAAATTTTCCTCTTGCTAGAAGGTTGTAACCCTTCAAATATTCAAGTTCTAAATATTTGTAATTTTTTATATTTTGATTTTTTAATATCATTCTGATAAATAAATATTTATAAAAAATTGAGCACTGCTCAATTTTTTAGCATTGATATGCTAATTTTTTGAACAGTGCTCAATTATTTAACATTAATTATTAATCATCTATTGCATGCCATACTTTTTCATTTTGTTATAAAGTGTATTACGACTAACCTTTAATGCGCTGGCTGTCTGGGATATATTCCCTTTAGTAATTAAAAGTGCTTTTTCAATGGCTTCCTTCTCTATTTCCTCTAAGCTTTCTATTTCCATGCTTTCATCTACATCAATAGATGGCTTATCCTTACAACCGTCAGATTTTTTCTTCAAGTATTCAAGTATATTTTTAGAAATATCCTGCATACCAATAGTTGTTCCAGAGCATATATTAACTGCTCGTTCTATAGTGTTTTCCAATTCTCTAACATTACCTGGCCAGTCATAATTCATTAAACAGTCCATGGCCTCTGGAGAAATATCCTCTGTATTACTTCCTATTTTCTCATTTATTTTGCTAATAAAATGACAAACTAAAGCTTCTATATCTTCCTTCCTATCCCTTAGAGGAGGAGAAACAATGTTTAATACATTTAATCTATAATAAAGATCTTCCCTAAAGTTTCCTTTTCTACATTCACTAAGCAAGTCCTTATTTGTGGCACTAATAATGCGTACATCCACATCTAGTAGATCGCTTCCCCCCACCCGCATAATTTGATTTTCCTGAAGCACCCTTAAAAGTTTAGCTTGCATATGTAGTGGCATATCACCAATCTCATCCAGAAAAATAGTACCACCATCTGCTAACTCAAATTTCCCTATTTGTCCATTTTTTAATGCACCAGTAAAGGCTCCCCCTTCATAACCGAAAAGTTCACTTTCAATTAATTCACTAGGAATAGCTGCACAGTTAATAGAAACTAAGCTCTCATTTTTTCTATTGCTTGCGTTGTGTATTGATTGAACTAGCAATTCTTTTCCTGTTCCACTTTCCCCGTAAATTAATACGTTAGAAGAGCTACGAGCAGCAATTTTAGATAATCTAATACACTCTTTCATTCTACTGCTACTACCAATAATATCATCAAATGTAAACTTCCCATAGTTCCCAACTAGCTTTCTCATCATCGTATGAACTCGCTTAATCTTCCTAAAGTTATCTATGGCTCCTACTATGTTACCTTCCTCATCTCGAATAGGCATAGCAGTCTTAATAAAGTGATATTTAACGCCATTTTTGTTGTTTCTTACAATGAATTCCTTATCAACATATCCTTTTCCAGTATGAATTACATCTAATATTACTGGGTCAAAGTCTACCAAGTCTTTAATAGGATTTCCAAGGGCGGTTTCTTTGTTTATTCCTAAAATATCAGCTCCGGTTTCATTTATATAGGTGAGAATACCATGGTTGTCTATTGTTAAAAACCCATCTGTAATACATTCAGCAATAGCACTTTGATATTTGGTTTTAAGCAGAATTTCTGCATTGGCTTTTTCAATTACTATTTGATTTTCAATGGCTTTTGCAGCAGCAGCTACCATCCCTAATGTATGAGGATGGGTATTCCACATATAGCCTCTTACATTTAATGCTCCAATAATCCTTCCTTCTTTTCTAATAGGTGCGGAAGAGCAAGTCCAATTTTTATATGCTGTACAGTAATGCTCCTCCCCCGATATCTGAAGTGGCTTTCCTTCAAGGAGAGCAGTATTTACCGCTGTATTACCTACATATTTCTCATGCCACAAACAGCCTTTTTTAAAGTTGTCTCTGTCATCGGAGTCTTCAATAATCTCTTTATCTCCTATTACTTCTAAAAGGCACGCATTAGCATCAGTTAACATTACAGCAAAACCAGAATGTCTAACAAAGGAGTATAAGTTGTCCATAAAAGGCTTGGCAAAAGCAATTAACTCCATATTTTGTCTTAATGTTTTATCTAATTCATCTCCTTGATAGCATTTAGCAGTTTTTCTTTCATATGGACTAAGACCTTTATTTATACATCTTTCCCAGCCCCTTAGAACATAATCTTTTTGTACGATTACCGGGGTTTTCTTATCAACGAAATTTTCTGTCTCATCTATTGTTCTTTTATACTGTTTTTCCTGTAATACATACACTTTAAACACATCCTTCTTATATATTTAAAGCTTCAATCACTAATTGTGCCATTATTTTATTTCCTTCTATTGTGGGATGAACTCCATCAATGTACAAATTTTCTTTACCAATTTTTTTAACAGGATCATAAAATTCATTAAAAAAATCTACTGTTTCAAATTTCATTAAATTACTAAAATTAAAAATCCACTCTCTTAGTAAAATCAATTCTCTATTAACTCTTTCAAAATTATCAGTAAACTCAAAGCTTTCTCTAGCCATCGATGGCACCATAGGCGTGTGTATACCAACAATAGGCTGTATTCTATAGTGATAGGCTTGATATATAATAGTAGCTAAATTAGAATATATTGTAGGCATAGGTGCATTAAAAATCAAGTCATTGGCTCCACCCATTAATAATAGATGGGTTGGTTTCTCATCTAAAACATCACGTCCAAATCTAGATACCATTCCACCTGTCGTATCTCCACATATACCTTTGTTTATAACCTTTATTTTTAAATTCTCCTCTAAAATTTGAGGCCAAGTATTATTTCTTGTCATTTTAAATCCAAAAGTTAAACTATCGCCAAGGCAAACTAACTTCAATTTTGTCATCTCCCTAGAAATTTAGTTATCAAATAAACACATTAAAAATTCTTCTTCTGAAATCCTTCCTAAATACTTACCGACAGGGAAATCTTTTAACATTTCTTTTACTGATTCTTCATCATATCTTACACCTTTAAAATTTTCTTCTAACACTCCTATATCACCTGTACCAAAGAAATCTCCATATATTTTGCAATTGTCTATTAATCCATTCTCCACATGAAGCCTTACCTCTACACCACCACCAGCAAACCGTTTGTAGCCCTTGTAGTTAAACTCAGGTGATCTACCAAAGTTCCATTCCCAGGTACCATATCTCTCATCTACCATTTGCTGTATAGCTTTTTTATCTTCTTCAGTTAGCTCATACTTTTCAATAGGCTTATTTTCATATTCAAATATATTTTTAAGTATTAAGTCTCTAAACTCTAATACATCAATATCTTCTTTTACATAGGGTTTAATGTTTGTAACTCGGCTGGCTACCGACTTTACACCCTTAGATTCAATTTTATCTCTTTTAACATTTAATGCATTTGATAGTACATCTAACTGAGAATTAAAAAGCAAAGTTCCGTGATTTAACACCCTACCCTTTATTACACTTTGTGCAATACCAGAAAACTTCTTCCCATCGATTGTAATATCATTTCTACCTGATAGTTCACATGGTATTCCTAATTTTTCTAATGCTCTTAATACTGGAATAGTATAGGTTTTAAAATCAATTTCCCCGATATCTCCAGCCTTTGTAATAAAAGAGAAGTTTAAGTTTCCGAGATCGTGATAAACTGCACCTCCACCTGTAATTCTACGAACAACATGAACATTATTTTCCTTTACAAATTCCATATTAATTTCTTCAACTGAATTTTGATTTTTTCCTATAATTATTGAAGGCTCGTTTCTCCATAGTAAAACATAACCGTCTTCTAATTCTAAATTTTTAAAAACATATTCCTCAAAAGCTAAGTTATAACGTGGATCTGTTGAATGATTTTCAATATATTTCATCTAGTTATCTCTCCTTCTAATTTTGAATTTTGTATATATTTATGTATTGAACAATGTTTTCTATATTTTCTTAAAATTATAACAGACGCAATATGCTTTTTCAATGATAAATGGATTTAGCCTTGTAATGAAGTATTATTTTACTAAAATACTCCACAAGTATATATACCTGTGGAGCTTCCTCAATTGATAATTATTATGTAAATAACTTCACTACTTAAGTGACTTATGTTCAAAACTCATTGTCAGCTAAAAATTGTTCTAAATTAAACATAATTTATAGAAACCTTCTTCCCTAAGCTTCTCATTAATTTTGATAACTCATTTATAACTTGTAACTTTATACTTAAGTCTATTGGTAGATTGGGATTCTGATGGGCTGGATTTATGGCCTTACCAACCCAAAGGTTAAGATGGGTACAATCTTCTATGAGCATTCTTGCTAAATTAGATGCTCCATCCTTGCCATTCAAATCATGCACTGTATATCTATTCGTTGAATTATTAGTATACTTCTTTATTTTATCAACGGCTTTACTCAATGTAAGTACACCTTCAGTAACAAGATCTATACCTTTTATTTTTGCCATAGGTGGTACATCTCTTGTCATTGATTCTAAGTCAACTACTACATCTTGATTTAGTTCTCTACCTACTATCTTTGCCGCAGTTCCCCCACATACAACTTTTTTTGTTCTATTTTTCATAAAATCTTTTATGACCCTCGAATCATTTGTCTCATCTTCAGGAGGACCTGTGAACAAGTCTATAATTTCAGGCTTTCTTATTTTAACAGTAACAACGGTAGTATCATCACCGGGCTTACCATCATATAAGCATTTACATGTGTCAACTAAATTTTTTGAAATACCTTTAGCACATTTTTCTACTTTAACCTGTCTCATCAAATATTCAGCTACGTTTTCCCATTGCCATCCTAGGTTTAAGACTCCTCCAACTCCAGCATGAATAACCCCATCACTGACTAATGTCAATGTATCTCCTTCTCTTAAAGTGATATAGCTTTCCATTATTTTTTTTTCATTTATTATAATCTCTTTTTTTTCAATGTCTATACCCTCATTACCTCTTGTAAAGAACATTGGTGGATTATCATATTCAATCATATAAGCCTTGCCATCACTCTGTATTTTTATAATTCCAAATGTAGAATAAGCTAGTTTTCTAACATTACACATAGGCAGTGTATTTGCAATAGTATCTATCGTATCATAGATACTAGCACCCTCTTTAAGCATAGTCCCCGCTATCTTAGTTGTCATTGTAGCAAGTATGTTAGCCTTCACTCCACTTCCAAGTCCATCAGCCAATACAATAATTATACTTTCGTCTGTATTAATAATTTCTACCTTATCTCCACAAAGTTCTTCGCCATACTTGTTTAAACTATCATAGGCAACATCAATGAAGAATTCCATTATATATCACCTGCCTCGCCTAATGCTATAGCTTTTAGTTTTGTAAGTATTACCTTTGTTTCTGCAGTAGTTTCTCCTAATAAGCTTGCAATTTCCTGTGCTACTCTCATCTGCTTATCTATTACTTCTTGTGCGGCATCTAATGTTTTTTCTTTTACTCTTGCAAGTTCTTCCTTATTCTTTTCAGCTAATGTTACATCAGTCATTATGGCCATAATAACATTTTGTTTCTCCAAATATAGTATATTCGTAATTAATACAACACCGTATTCTGGATAAACAATTTTGTGTCCTATAAGACTTTCCTTTGTAGTCATAACTTTATTAAACTCTTCATCACTTATTATGTTTGATATCGATTTACCTTTTATGGCATCTGCTTTTATTTTAAATACTCTTTCTGAGGAAGTATTAAACTCTTTTACGCATAGTTCATTATCTAAAAGAAAAATTGCATTAGGACTATTGTCAAAAATAACATTCTTTAAACTTTCAGCTTTTCCTCTCATAAATGGTAGACACATATTTATTTCTGATGTTCCTTCAAAAATTGATTCTGCCTTTTCTCTACAAGTTACATATCCACATGCGTTACAGTTTAGTTCGTCCTCTGGCTTGTATTTTCCCATTTTTTTTAATATTTCTTGTAGCTCCTTCTCGGAGGCCTTTCTTCTATTAACCTTTTTATCCAAAAATATTTTTGAAAAATCTATATTTTCATCAACATGCTCTATTCCAACATCACTATTTGAATAATATCTTTTTTTATTTACATAGTTCTTTACTCTCTTTTCTCTTGTGTAGTAGTTGATATTATCCTTTGGCATACCTGCTCCATCTATACAACCTCCTTCACATACGTTAAGCTCTACACATACCCCACTAATGCTTCTATTTTCAATACACTCTAGTATTTCTTTACATCTATCTACTCCTATAACTCTTATTATTTCATACTTTTTCTGTGATTCATCTGAAACATCTATTAAAACCCCACCCTCCAAGGGAAAAGAGCTCCCTCTTCTATAGGATATATGATCAAATAATTGAGGCTCTAGTTCCTTCAATTCTATTTTTTCTTCCTTAAACCACTCATCCATCTCTTGAAATGTTAATACTGAATCTATAATTTCACTATGTAGAAAATCCTGTGCTTCTACTTTTTTAGCAATACATGGACCAATAAACACTACATAACTATCCGGTCCATATTTATGCTTTAGTAGTTTACCATGGGCTATCATAGGTGAAACTATAGGTATCATATATTTTATAAGGGATGGATAATATTTTTCAATTAGATAATTAGCAGATGGACAACTTGTAGTAATTAAATTGTCATAACTTCCTTTTTTCACATATTCTTTATAATAATCAAGTACTATTTCAGCTCCTATAGCAGTTTCTTCAACTATGTCAAATCCAATCTGTTTTAATGCAGTTACTATCTGGGCCTCATCCTTCATTTCAAAAGCACCTGCAAATGATGGTGCAATACTTGCGATTACTTTTTTATTATTTTGTATCGCATCTTTTACTTTGTTAACTTTGCTCTTTATATATAAAGCTTGTTTCTGACAAACAATGTGACATTTACCACATGAAATGCACTTCTCATCAACAATTTCTGCATGGTCTTCAAGAACCGATATAGCTTTAGACGAACATGCTCTTAAACATTTATGACAGTTATTGCACTTTTCTCTTGAGAAGTTTATTAACTTCATTGTCATAACCTCCTAGAAACATTGTTATTGAAAAACTCTTCTACAGTTTTTTCACTAACCGATACAACTTTGTCATCATTAACTTTTACTGAAACTGATTTAGTACATTCCCCTAAGCAAAATGCAGCCTTTACAGAAACAATATCTTCTAAATTTCTTTCGTCTATAATTTTCTGTAATCCTTTAATAACGTTATAAGCTCCTTTAAGATGACATGCACTACCGATACAAATATTTATTGTAATCAAAAGAAATCCTCCTTTTATTTTGTTAATATTTTAACGATTGTTTGTGCAATAATTGCCAGTATTAAATCCTCTGTCTTACACTCCAAGAAAGCTTACTCCTCTATTATATAATGATTGTTATAAGAAGATGATATCTTCACTTATTATAAGTGTAGCATATATTAGTGTTGTTTTAAATGTAGCATTTACAAATCCACCTACATCTTTTTAAAATTATCCTATTAAATAATAGCATATTTCTTTTTTTGCATAAAAAAACCATGATAAAAAATTCTCATGGTTTTATGGTTTATATAATATATTATTTTAAGCCGTGCACCTCAATTTGACTCGTCTTCATAAGCGTTACCTAAATAGTTAACTCAAATTAGGCTTCCCTGCGGCACACGAAAGGGATCACTTACCGCTGCTTCCTTCCGGACCTGACGGGATTCATGACTTTCCGTTGCGTAGGACCCAATTCTCATCGCCACTTGTTTAGGCCAGCCCTACAAAGTGCGAGCCTCCAAGAGGATTTCAACCCTGCTATAGCGGATTGCAGGTTACAAGGCACCGCTACCTCCCCGTCTAGCACAGCAAACTTTTAAACTTTCTAATGGCGGAGAGAGCGGGACTCGAACCCGCGGGGCCTTTCGGCCTTACACGCTTTCCAGGCGTGCCCCTTAGCCAACTCGGACATCTCTCCATGTTTTAATTACCCAAATCTTTGATTTGATGTAAGTAGAGTACTCAGCGCTAGCTGAGTTTCATTGTTAATGCTTTTCTCTTAAAGACTTGAAAAACTTCTTCATTAATTGAGAGCACTCTTCTTCTAAAACCCCAGTTTCAATCTCTGTTTGATGATTAAACTTAGGATTATTTAAAAGATTTAATATAGACCCACATGCACCAGCTTTGGCATCCATCGCACCTATTACAACTTTTTTAATTCGACTCTGTAAAATAGCTCCTGCACACATAGGACAGGGTTCTATAGTAACATATAAAGTGCAGTCTGTCAACCTCCATCCCCCTAATAAGTTGCATGCATCTTGAATCGCAATTAACTCTGCATGGGATATAGCATTTTTAGAGGTTTCTCTTAAATTATGAGCACGTGCTATTACTTCATTCTCTTTAACGATAATAGCCCCTATAGGCACCTCTTTTTTATTAAATGCTTTCTTGGCTTCCTCTATAGCTAGCAGCATAAATTTTTCTTCCAATATTATTGAGCCTCCATATTATAAATGGTCTACCTAAGAGGATTCAAACCTCCCGCATAGGGTTTAGGAATCTAGACCTTCAAATGAATATACCCTTAAAAATGTTATATTCGCTTAATTTATAGTTGGTCAATGTTTTTGTCAAAAGTCCTAAAAAATACAGTAGTAAAGCTTTTAGGCACTGTTCTATTATAACTTATTCTATGAAATTTGTCTATATTTCTCCTTATTATATTTGTTATTTTGCTATATAATAGTTGCTTTTTTATTATAATATGCACAAAAATTTTAGCAGTTCTAATATTTTTTGTTAATGATTCCACTTATTTATATTTATTAAATAACAATAGTTTAAGATATAAAATCTAGAAAATATAAGTTGATTCTTTAGTTAGCAAGTATAATAATATATAAATCCCAACACCATAAAAGTATTGAGATTACTAATTTCAATATGTATCCTTTTCTCAATCTAGATGCAGGCATTGATTACATAAAATGCTCATCTTGCAACTAGCAACTTTGTTTTTTCATGTTTTTCTTGATTTCTTTTATTCCTATAATAATCATTCCTATACCAACTATAAACATACATATTACTTTTAAAGCTTGCATAGCAATATCCTCCATTGACCTAAACAAATAAATAATCCTACACATGGCTTTTCTAATTGGTGCACCTGAGACGATTCGAACCTCCGACACACGGTTTGGGAAAGCCCTTTATCTTTGCTAAACCTATTGAAAATACTATGTTCTTAATTTTGAATGGTCAACAATGTTACTCAGTGTTGCCCAAAAATCATAAAAAATCTAAAAAATAGTGTAGTAAATCTATCTGTATTAGTCTAGCTTATCTTATAAAATTTGTCTATACTTAGCTATGTTTTTTGCCCTTCCAAAATCTTCTGCTTGCCCTATGCTCCACTGTCTATAGTTATATTACCTATTATGGTTCTCTATAAGTATTATATACCATACCATTCTTCATACATATAATTGTATCAATCGTGTAGTAGCCATTATCTTTCTATGATTATATCCCTTTGCATTGTAATTAGAATGTCCTACGTTCTTTGTCATCAAAAGCTGCCTTCTTCTATTAACTGCAAAACAGTCTCCAGTGCATCCATACCAGGGCGGTTAAAGTGGTGGGGGGTGGTCGGGAACTCATTTAAAGCCCGGCCATAACTATCAGTTAAATAGTCTATATCCCACCTTAATATAATCCCAGTGTTAGGCAAGGTAAAGTGGACCGCATATGTAGAATATGCTCCGCCGGTCTGCTCTCCCACAAGGGTAGCAAAGCCCATTTCTTTTGCATGTCGAGCAAACAGCGACGCTGCAGATAAGTTGTTTCCATTGGTTAAAAGCCATATTTCTCCATCAAAGGGATAATCAGAAATATTTTGAACCTTTACCTGATTCATATGCCGCCATTCGATATTGCTAATACTGGTATTAAACTTGACACCATAAGCTAAATCTTGTACATCCTCCTCATTAATATGTGGCAAATTATTTGATTCTATAATTTCACTTACTTTAAGTAAATTATCAGTTTCAGGCATATAACGTGAATACTGTGACTCAATTTTAATATTCTCTTCTGCTAAAGATTTCCCTAGCTTACTTCCTCGGTAAAAAGCATATAAAGGCATATCCGGCATATTATTCTTATCTGACCACAGAGGTTTCATAATAAGCATCCTCCATAAATCCGTTGATCCTCCAAGATTATCCCTGATATCAATAATCAAATGCTCATAGTTCTGTATATCACTATAAAATTTTCTCAAGTTATTGTAAATAGTAAGGTTAAAATTCGAAAAGGTTGATACCTTTAAATAAGCTATCCTGTCTTCCTCAATAATTTCTGTTTCAACTATACTATCCGGTAGCTGAAATGGAGGTTCATCACGAAAAATAAATTGTAAAAGAACTCCTTTCTCTTCAAAAAGGGTATTAAAAAGGTCTTTCTGCTCTTGGTAAAATCTTTGGGATACAGGATTAGAGTAGGCATGATTATTATTAGGTGTGTAATAATGACTCAAAGGAGTTATATAATTGGGTTTATAATAATTATATGTTCCAAAATGCAGCGCAAAGGTATGGGCAAACTGATTGAAATGTGAGAAAAATTCATGGTAAATAATGCTCCAAAAAATATGTTCATCTAATTCAGGCATATCCTCCAAGGAAATACCTAGGTCATTTGCAAGGCTTTCAAGGGAATAGGGGTAATTCTCTATCATAGCCCGTGTTTCCCTCCCCAGAGCTCTTATATCCACACCTAATCTTCTTTCTGCAACTCCAAAATACGGAAATGTGTCTTCCATTGTTTGCATCATGTAATCAAAATCATTTAAAAAGTCTTCGATTGTCAGCTGTTCATCGGAGTTTTGGATTGTCATCTCTTCATCGGAGTTTACACATGCGGTAAAAAACAGCATTGCCATCAATATTATGGCGATCATGGTGACTTGATGAAGCAATTTTTTCATTACCGTAACACCTCGCTCTCTGTTACTTTAACTTTACTTAAAAATCTTTTCATATTGGTCATCTCCCCCTTTAACTTATATATAATCTCTAGAACCATTAGGTATATTATACCAATATTTCCAGTAGTAGTGTTATATTTTTTCTAAACAATATAAATAATCCTGAAAATAAAAAAGACAAAGCCCTAAAAATCTATAGGACTTTGTCTAACTTAAATATGATGTTGCCCATGGTTGCCCAAATGGTCAACATTTGGGCAACCATTATAATACTTATTCAAAAAATAAAAAAACGCCCAATACCTTATAGGTATTGGGATTGCTTTTTCGGTATGGTGCACCTGAGACGATTCGAACGTCCGACACACGGTTTAGGAAACCGTTGCTCTATCCTACTGAGCTACAGGTGCATAGTTGAATCATACATATTTTATTTTAGCATAAATTTAAAATCGGGTCAATGTTTCTTACTTATTTTACCATATACACATTGTAATATAATTATTTTTAACATTCCTATTATATATCATAAAAAAGAAAGCCAGTCTTATATAGATAAAATATCCTAAAGCATGGCTTCCTTTTTATAATACATATTTAATTTTTTATTTTATTAGCTTAAATAAGCTCGGAACATCCATAATGTCTTTTCTAAATTACCAATACTTCCTACAAATAAGTCTACTGTTACTTGATCATCATTTTGATCAGCTGTTTTTAAAGCTGTTCTTAATTCAGCAATTAAAGTTTCAAAATCTTTTTGAAGATCTTTAACTATAGCTTCTCCTGTTATTGGTTCACTTTTAACTTCATTTAAAGTTGCAAGGTCTAAATACTCCTTCATAGATGCTGCTGGTCTAAATCCTAGTGTTAGAATTCTTTCTGCTACTGCATCTAATTCCTCAGCAGTATTGTTATAAAGTTCTTCTAATTTAGCGTGGAGCTGGAAGAAACTTTTACCTTCTACATTCCAATGATAGTTATGAAGTTTAGTATATAGAACGTGTAAGTTAGCTAAATATTGATTTAAAACCTTTGAAACTTCCTCACTGCCTTTAACATCTAATCCAATTTGTACATTCATAATTCTTATTCCTCCTTAAATTTTTATTTTTTATTTGACAGACATTCTTGACAAATGCCTTTATAATAAACACTTTTTTCCATGATTTTAAAATTTTTTAATTCTGCTTTTTCTGTTGAATCAGATACAATGTAGAAATCGTAAATTTTACCACATTCATTACATTTAAAATGTCCATGGTTACCCATATCTGCATCATATCTCATTTCATTTTCTTCAATCGTAATGACTCTTGCAATATTAGCATCTATTAGGAGTTTCATAGTATTATATACAGTTGTTTTAGATAGTGTTGGAATTTGATTAACTAAGTTACTATATATCTCTTCAACTGTTGGGTGCGAATCCTTCTCAACTAAATACTCTAATATTTTTATTCTTGCATAGGATGGCTTAATATTATTTTTTAATAGATATTCTCTTATATCATCTATTGATATCTTCATACTAACAACTCCTGTTTGTAATGATTCCAATTTTGTAATCATTACAATCTATTTATCTTATATATACCTATATATTAAGGAGTTAAACATATTATTTAAAAATTATTTTATTTTTTATATTTTACCTTCCTCTATTAAGATTTCCCAATATAGTTTAATTTAAACCAGAATATCTATAAAATCTATTCTTCTATTTCCGGCTCATAGGCATCTTCTTCATAATCATATTCAGGTCTTTTCATCTTTGATCTATTTGTATAAAAGTCATTCCTATTGTTTTCTATAGATTTTAATCTATCATAAACATCTTCTTCATAATTATAATTAAAGCTTCTTTCTAAAATGAATTTATCAACTTTTTTCTTTTTCATTTTTAACCTCCAAATAGTTCACATTTCTAATAGTTACCATTAATATTTTAACCATTTAATTATACTTCTATTATACATAAATAAGCAGTATATATAAGAATCTATATACACTGCCTACCTAAAATTATACTATTTTATTATTTAGAGATAACTCCAATTCCTCCCATGTAACCCCTTAACACTTCAGGTATAACTACATTTCCTTCATCATCTTGAAAATTTTCTAATATGGCAGCTACTGTTCTACCAACGGCAAGCCCAGATCCATTTAATGTATGAACAAATTCTACCTTACCCTTTTCTTCAGGACGGAATCTAATATTAGCTCTTCTTGCTTGAAAGTCTTCAAAGTTACTACAAGAAGAAATCTCTACATAACGATTATAGCTTGGCATCCATACTTCAATATCATATTTAAATGCTGCAGTAAAACCTAAATCTCCAGTACATATCTTCACTACCCTATAAGGTATTCCTAACAACTGTAATACCTTCTCTGCATTGTTTGTTAGCTTTTCAAGTTCTTTATAAGATTCTTCCGGCTTAACAAACTTAACAAGCTCTACCTTGTTAAATTGATGTTGTCTAATTAATCCTCTAGTGTCCCGACCAGCTGAACCTGCTTCAGAACGGAAACAAGGAGTGTACGCTACGTAATATAACGGTAACTTCTGTTCCTCAATAATGTCATCCCTATGCATATTAGTAACAGGAACCTCTGCTGTAGGCACTAAGAAATAATCTTTTTGTGGTATTTTAAAAGCATCATCTTCAAATTTAGGTAATTGTCCCGTACCAGTCATACTATTTCTATTTACCATAAATGGAGGTAAAACTTCAGTATATCCATGCTCGCCAGTGTGCAAATCTAGCATAAAGTTAATTAAAGCTCTTTCTAGCCTTGCACCCACCCCTCTGTATAACGCAAATCTTGCTCCTGTTATCTTTGAAGCGGCCTCAAAATCAATAATATTAAGGCTTGTAGCTATATCCCAATGTGCCTTTGGCTCGAAATCAAATTTAGTCGGATTTGACCATGTTCTTATTTCAATATTATCATCGTCAGTTTCTCCTTGTGGTACATCTGGATGAGGTACATTAGGTATTCTAAGTAGGGCATATTCTAGCTTATCCTCTACTTCTTTAACCTGTCCATCTAACTCCTTAATTTGTGCTGACAGATCTTTCATTTTTGCCATTACTTCTGTAACATCTTTTCCTTCTTTCTTTAGTCTGGGAATTTCCTTAGATACTGTATTCTGCTCATTTTTCATATTCTCTACCTGTTGAAGCAAGACTCTCCTTTGCTCATCCAGCTCAACAACTTCATCTAAGCTAAAATCTTTTTCTCCTCTTCTAGCCATAGCTACTTTAATTTCATCTAGGTTTGTTCGTATTCTTCTAATATCTAACACATTACTACCTCCTCTTTATTTATACATTAAAAAAAGCCCTCCATCCCTAATAAAAGGGACGAAAGACTTAACTCCGCGTTGCCACCCTAGTTGATTAGCTATACTAATCCACCTTAAAGCATTGTAACGTATGCTAGCCGTTTCCACCTACTTATTTTTCAGTAGAACACTCAGAGATGGATTCAACAACTCGCCCCATCGATTCACACCATCCATCGACTCTCTTAAGAAGCTACTTGCCTACTATTTCTCTTCTTCGTATTATAAATATATTGTTGAAGTGTATATTATCATAATTATATAAAAACTTCAAGTCATATTTTAAAATTATATTTATTTTATGAATATCTTCAAAAAATTATACATTTTAGGTTTCATTGTACAAGCATTTTGTATATTTTAATCTTATTAGGCTATAATTCAAATAGATCATTAATACATACTTTGGAATTATAAGGGGGGAATTTTAATGAATCAAGTTAATTTAGTAGGTCAAATAGGAGATTTAAAAGAAATTGACTATAGAAACACATTAGCAATAGCTACATTAATAGAGCTTTTAATAGAAAAGAATGTTATTACTAGGCAAGAATTCGCTAGAAAGTCCTATTATTTAGATAATATGTCTTTAGAACAATTAAAGCAATTAAGAACTGGTTGTTAGAGCAATTCTTAATTGCTTTAATTATGTTTTATTGACTTAACTTCATATCCCCTTCTTTAATCCAACCTTGCTTTCTCATAAATAATGAAATAAAAAGAGTTAGCAAAGCAGGTAAAATAAAATGGAGCAACGCTATTTTAATCAGCACAATTGAAGCTGTTTCACCATTTTGAGTAACCATAGTAACAAATGCCCCAAACTGACCTACTAATCCACTTGTACCCATTCCCGCACCAATACTATTATTTTCCATTCTAATTATAGTCGTTGCTAAAGGACCTAAAAATGCACTAGCTAAGGTTGGAGGTATCCATATTAATGGATTTCTAATAATATTAGGTACTTGAAGCATACTTGTACCTAATCCTTGTGCAATAAGACCACCTATACCATTTTCTTTATAGCTCGCCACAGCAAAACCTATCATTTGAGTAGAACAACCTACTACAGCAGCTCCTGCAGCTAAACCATTTAGTCCTAATGAAATAGCTAAAGCTGCACTACTTATAGGAAGAGTTAATATCATTCCCATTAATACAGCTAACAATATACCCATAGGTATTGGATGAAGCACAGTTACATCATTAATTAATCTTCCTAAGAATGTCATCATTATTGTAACACTAGGTGCTATAAAATTACCCGCTAATCCTCCTATTACGATTGTAGCAGCTGGAATTAGTACAATATCTACCTTTGTTTTGCCTGCAATCCACTTTACAATCTCAGCTCCAATTAGTGCTGCTACAAATGCACCTACTGGCTCTCCAGTTTTAATACTATATGAACCTACCTCAGTTAAAAAAATTGTATTTCCACCTATAGCTCCAGTTATTAATGATGCAAATATTGCTAATGGAGGTGCTCCAATAGAATAAGCTACTCCAGCTCCTATAGCTGGTCCCATTAAAAATTGTGCAACCTGACCAAAAGATACTAAAATTTGGACATTAGCCAATTCTCCAATTTGCTTTAAAATAAGTCCAATAATTAAAGAAGAGAAAAGTCCAAGGGCCATACCGTTAAGCGCCTTCGTAATATAATCTTTTAGCGATACTTGCCTGTCATTAATCTTCATCTGCACTCCTCCAATATGAAAATGTAATTTCATCTAATAGATTATTAGTGACTTAATCAATAAATTGTATCACATGTATTTACTGCTGTCTTGTCACCTGTCTATAAAAATATAACATATTGTTAGTCATTAATCAAGTATCCTTTTTTATTTAATGCTTTTTTTAACTCTTGAAAGATTTCTTCATTAGCAACTTCTATAGTATGAATATGAATACCATCTGTTAATGTAGCAAGGGGTTCTGCTTTCTTTTTAGTAATTGTATTAATAAAGTTCTCTAGATCTCTTTTATGATTTATGTTAAGTACACTAGTTATTTCTCCATATAGTGGATGTTCTACTATTACATCAATTATTGTTGCACCATAATCTATCATAATTTGAAGTTCTTCTTCAATAGCATTATATCCTTCATGCTTACAAACAATTCGCTTTGTTATTCTATTATCTTTTTTTACGGGAATCATATAACCTTGTGGAGTTGCAATAACATCCTCTCCTTGGGCCCTTAAAAGTGCAATATCCTGTACAATAACTTGCCTTGATATATTAAAAAATTTCGCTAAATCTGTACCTTTAATAGGCCCCAGGTTATTCTTTAATTTATTTATTATAGCATTTCTTCTTTCTGTACTGGTCATAATATCACTTCTTTCTATATAGAATTATTTCTTATATTTTATCATAAATTAGTATAAAGGACAGCTTTCCTTTAAATAAAAACTTTGTTTTATACCCTTTAGTTTCACGTGAAACTATATTTATTATTTTCTAGACAATAAAAAAACACAGTTACAATTTATGTAACTGTGTCTTTAAATATATCGCAGCGACCTACTCTCCCAGGCAGCTTCCCGCCAAGTACCATCAGCGCTGAAGGGCTTAACTACTGTGTTCGGTATGGGAACAGGTGTGACCCCTTCGCTATTGCCACGATATTGCAATCACCAAAATCTTTGATTTTGTGTGAGTGTAATACTCCGAAATTTCGTAGAAATTTTGGAGTTACATTTAAGGGATAATTCCCTCAAAACTATACAATGTTAGAATATATTGGTCAAGCCCTCGACCTATTAGTACCTATCAGCT
>NZ_JAHLQK010000008.1 GCF_018919215.1 Alkaliphilus flagellatus | reverse complement strand
AGCTGATAGGTACTAATAGGTCGAGGGCTTGACCAATATATTCTAACATTGTATAGTTTTGAGGGAATTATTATGACCTAACCCGATTTATGAAATAAATTGTAGGTAGGTCAAACGCAATGAGCATCAAATTTGTATGACCGCAAGGGAGTAAACAAATTTAGAGTGCAAAACTGCGAAAAAAATCTCTTGACATATTACTTATTAAAGTGGTATGATTAAAATCCAGTTGAAAAACAACTTGATTTTCAAAAATATCGTGGCAATAGCGAAGGGGTCACACCTGTTCCCATACCGAACACAGTAGTTAAGCCCTTCAGCGCTGATGGTACTTGGCGGGAAGCTGCCTGGGAGAGTAGGTCGCTGCGATATATTTAAGAACACAGTTACAATTTATGTAGCTGTGTTTTTTTATTGTCTAAAAATGTATAAGTTCTTTAATTATTAATGGTTTTTAAAGAACAAATTGATTAGTAATATTTTGATCACTTGTGGCTTTTAAACTTAATTTTAAAATTATAAGTGGGACAGGAGTTTATGCGATAGCATTAGACAACTTTTTTATTTTTATAAGAATATCAATAAGAATCCTTCAATAGAATATATAAAGAGACTAATGTATAGTAGTTAACATAACACATGGCAAAATAAGGATACAACATTCTCTATAAAATATAACATAAGTATCTTAAATTTAAAACTGAATAATGGTATAATAGTAACATAGAATTGTGGAGAAATACTAGGGGGTATGAAAATGATATTTCAACAATTATTTGAATCAGGCATGTCTTTCGAAGTATTCGCTCCTAATGGTCAAGATGCGAATATAGAGAAGTTACTAGAAGTATATAATGGAATTGAACTTGACGAAGAATTGATTAGTAAAATTCAGTCAATAGATAAGCCAATATATCTACTGGCCTTTGCAGAATTATGGTGTCCCGACTGTATTATCAATTTACCCGCTATAAAAAAATTAAATGATATTAATCCAAACATCACATTCAGTATTTTACCTAGAGAAGGTAATGAAAATTACATGGATAATTACAAAATAAGTGGAAAACATAAAATCCCAACCTTTGTTGTACTAAATGATAGATTTGAAGAAATAGGAGTATTTATTGAAACTCCAAAGATAGTTAAAGAAATTGTAAACAAGGGAAATCAGGTAGAGATTATTGTGGCAAAACGTAAGTACCGTAAGGGAGAGTACATTAAAGATACTATAAAAGAAATTACTAATATAATAATGAAAAGAAATTAGGTTCAAAAAGGCAGCTGTGCTGCCTTTTTGATTGCTTAGAAAAGTATAGATTTCTTAATTATTGAAAGCTTTTAAAAAATTAGAAGGCCTGTGATATTTTAAGCACTTGAAATTTAAAAGCTTAAGCTTTTAAATTGAGTGCACTATGAGTAGATGTCATAGCATCAGAGGAATTTTTATATTAAGTAAGAAAGTAAGATAAACATATATATTTCTAAATAACATATAAAAAATGGGCTAAAAAAGAGCTACAGTGGTGATATGTATTTTGACTTTAAGCATTACTGGTGCTACAATATTTAGTATATATTAACAAAAAGAAGTACCATATGTAGTTTATTTGGTGCTTTTTGTTGCTATTTTACACATTAGCAAGGAGGAGTTTTATGATACACGTGATAAAACGAGATGGCAGATTAGTTAAGTTTAACTCAGCTAAAATTACCAATGCAATCAACAAAGCTATGGCAGAAACAAAGATAGGTATTGATGAAAACTTGAGTGCAAAGATTACATCAGAAATTGAAGAAAAGATTAAAAGTGAGTCCGAGCCTATTCATGTGGAGGAGATACAAGATATTGTAGAAATGATGCTAATGTCTTCAGACAGAAAAGATGTTGCTAAACGATATATTATTTATAGAAATGAAAGAGCTAAGGTTAGAACCATGCAAAAAAACTCCGATGAAAAATTATTAACTGATGAATTTATTAGCAAATATAAGCATCAACTTTCGCCGTTAAATCAATTAGGAAACTTTGTATATTACCGTACATATTCTAGATGGCTACCAGAGGAAGGTAGAAGAGAGTACTGGTGGGAAACCGTTAGAAGGGCAGTTGAATATAATTGTAGTTTAGTACCCACTAGAAGAGAAGAGGCAGAGAGGTTATTTGACAATGTTTATAACCTTAGACAATTTTTATCTGGAAGAACATTTTGGGTAGGTGGAACTTCTGTTGCTCAGAACTATCCTATGTCAAATTACAACTGTTCTTTTTTAGTTATTGATAGTTTTGAAGCCTTTAGAGATCTTTTTTACCTGTTAATGATTGGTTCAGGGGTAGGGGCTAGAGTTTTAAAGGATGATGTAAAAAATCTACCTAAAATAAGAACAGATTATGAAATTATACATAAGGATTACAGTCCTATACCATCAAATGGAAGAGAAGATAATACAAGTCTTCAGTTTTCATATAATAATACAGTTAAAATAACAGTAGGAGATAGTAAAGAAGGCTGGATACAATCTTTAGATTTCTTCTTTAAATTGCTGTATAGCAATGAATATAGAAATATTAAAACAATTATTGTAGATTATGATCACGTTAGACCGAAAGGAGCAAAATTAAAATCCTTTGGAGGTACTGCTAGCGGACATTCAAGTCTTAAAAATATGTTCTATAAAATAGATAAAGTAATTAAAAATAATAAAAAAATAAATGGTTCTGGTAAAGTAAAACTTAGACCAATCGATTGCTTAGATATCGCTAATATTATCGGAGAAAATGTTGTTGTAGGTGGAGTTAGGCGTACTGCTGAAATGATTTTAATTGATGCTGACGATCAACAATGTATTGAGGCTAAATCTAACCTATACAAGCAGATAGATGGTCAATGGATAGTTGATGAAAAAATTATACATAGGCAGATGAGTAATAACTCAATTTATTATACAAAAAAACCAACTCGTGAAAAACTTCATTGGCAAATACAGCAGATGCGTTATTCTGGTGAGCCTGGATGGGTTAATTCAGAAGCTGCAGCAAAGCGTAGACCTAATATGAATGGAGTAAATCCATGTGGAGAGATTCTGTTAGATTCTCAAGGATTATGTAACTTAACTACCATTAATGTTTTAGCCTTTGTAAAAGAGGACGGAACATTAGATTTAGAAGGTATTAAAGAAGCCCAAAGATTATCTGTAAGAGCAGGTTATAGAATGACCTGCGTAGAGTTAGAACTATCACATTGGGATCAAGTACAGCAAAGGGATAAGCTAGTTGGTTGTTCTATGACAGGATGGCAAGACATGGTTAATGCTACATCTATGACAAGGGAAAAACAAGCTGAATTACTTAAGATATTAAGAAAATCAGCACGAGTTGAAGTGGATTTATATGCTAGAGAAATTGGACAAAATCCACCACTATTGGTCACCACTGTAAAGCCTGAAGGGACATTAAGTCAATTACCTACTGTATCTAGTGGTGTTCATTATTCTCATTCTCCTTATTATATAAGAAGAATAAGAGTTAGTTCTCATGATCCGTTAGTAAAGGTATGTGAGGAGTTAGAATATCCGGTTTATCCTGAGGTAGGGCAAGATTGGGAGACATGTTCTACTAAGGTTGTAGAATTCCCCGTTAAAGCACCAATAGGTAAAACTAAGTATGATATTTCTGCAATAGAGCAGCTAGAAAATTACAAGCTATTTATGGAGAATTATGTAGATCATAATTGCTCTATAACTGTTCATGTAAGAAATCACGAATGGGAAGAAGTAGAAGAGTGGATATGGAATAATTGGGATGATGTTGTTGCACTTTCATTTTTGGCTTTAGAAGATAATTTTTATCAACTATTACCATACGAAGCAATCGACGAAGAGGAGTATAAGGAAAGAATTAGTAAAATGAAGCCTTTCATACCTTCACTAATTAGCAAATACGAAAAACAGGAAATGGATTTAGATATTGGCGATGATGGCTGTGAAAACGGTATTTGTCCAGTAAGATAAAAAATAAGCATGTGCAAATATTTGCACATGCTTATTTTCTATTTAGCGGCCCTAGCAGCATCTACTACTTTTTCACTAATCATTTGAGGCACTTCTTCATAGCGTGTAAATTCCATTGTGAAGCTACCTCTTGCTTGAGTCATTGATCTTAAGTCGGTAGCATATTTAAACATTTCAGATTGAGGAGCTTCTGCAATTATTAATTGCATTCCCTTTGGTTGTGGCTCCATGCCTAAAATTCTACCTCTACGTTTGTTTAAATCTCCCATTACATCTCCCATATATTCTTCAGGAACAATAACACTCACTTTTACAATAGGTTCCAGTAATACAGGTTTAGCTGATTCCATACCTTTTTTGAAAGCTAATGATGCAGCAATTTTAAATGCCATTTCGGATGAATCTACGTCATGATATGATCCATCATACAGTGTAGCTTTAAGGTTTACTACAGGATAACCAGCAAGTACTCCTGCTTCTAAGCAATCTTTTAGTCCTTTTTCTACTGCTGGTATATAAGACTTAGGAACAGATCCTCCAAATATTTCTTCTGCAAACTCGAAGTCATTAGCAGCAGGTTCAAAACGAATTTTGACATCTCCATATTGTCCATGGCCTCCAGATTGTTTTTTATGTTTTCCTTGAACATCTGATTTACCCTTAATTGTTTCACGGTAAGGTACTTTAGGATCTTTAAGCTCAACATCTACTCCAAACTTATTTTTAAGTTTACTTGTAATGATTTTAATGTGTAACTCTCCTTGACCAAATATAAGAGTTTGTTTAGTTTCAGGATTTCTTTCAAATAAGAAAGAAGGATCTTCTTCTGATAGACGCTGAAGTCCAGAACTTATTTTTTCTTCATCACCTTTTGCTTTTGGTTCAACACTTAAAGCAAGTTGTGGTTTAACAAAATCTATATTACTAAACACAACTGGATGGTTAACACTACATAAAGTATCTCCAGTACTTGTATGCTGAAGTTTAGCAACAGCTACAATATCCCCAGCTGAAATTTCTTTTATATCAATTTGATTTTTTCCTCTTAATAAAAATAAGGAAGCAATTTTTTCTTTTTCATCTTTATTTGAATTTAATACTTCAGTATCTGATGTAAGTTTTCCTGAAATGACTTTTAAAATAGAGATTTTACCTACATAGGGATCGACAACTGTTTTAAACACTTGTGCAGAGAAAGGCTGATTTGGTTCTAGAGTGCGTTCTACGATTTGGTCTGTATAAGGATTTGTTCCCTTCTTTGAAGGCATATCCATAGGTGATGGAGAGTAATCTATTAACATATCTAGTAAGGTATGAGTGCCTATATTTTTCATAGAGGCTCCACAAAGAACTGGAACTATATCACCGTTAATAACACCTTTTCTAAGTCCGTCATGTATTTCTTGTTTGGTAAAGACTTCGCCTGAAAAGTATTTTTCTAATAAGGATTCATCACTTTCAGCAACTGATTCTAATAATAGCTCTCGAATTGATTCTGCTTGAGGCAATAGTGCTTCTGGAATAGGCTTTTCTATACAATCCTTCCCGTTATATTCCCTAGCTATCATTTTTACAACGTTAATATTGCCTACAAAGTTTTCATTTTCTCCAAGGGGAATTTGAAATGGAGCAATTTTTTTGCCAAACTTTTCTCTTAAATCATTTAATACCTTATCAAAGTTAGCATTTTCACGATCCATCTTATTAATAAATATAAAAGTAGGCTTTTTACTATCTGCAATAAGGTCCCAGGCTTTTTCTGTTCCTACTTCTACTCCACTTGTGGCATCTACTAAAATAACTGTTCCACCAGCGGCTTTTAATGCACTTTGCACTTCTCCAATAAAGTCAAAATATCCAGGGGTGTCTAGAAGGTTAATTTTATAATTCTGCCATTCTATAGGGATAATGGATGTACTAATGGATATACTTCTTGAAGCTTCTTCTTTATCAAAATCAGAAATTGTATTTCCATCTTCAACTCTGCCCATACGATTAGTCAATTTTGCCGAATATAGAACTGCTTCTGCCAATGTTGTTTTACCACAACCTCCATGTCCTAAAAAAGCAATGTTTCTAATGTGGTCAGCTTGATACCCTTTCATGTCCCTTCCTCCTCGCTATTTGTGTAATAGATTTTAGATTAATAAAAACATTCTATATATTTATTAAAAATCCTCTTTATTTTTAAAAAATTCTAAAAATACCTTGCTTAAAGAGGAATTATTAACAAATTCTTTAGTTTTAATTTTAAGGCATTACAAGGATTTACCTACTGCTGATAATATGTCCATAGTCTAATATATTTTTTTTGAACTAAATTATGTATTAAATTTATAGATGTAGGGTATAAAGTGATAAAAAGAGATAAGCTTTGAAATTTAGTAATTAATTTAGTTATTTGTTTAAATTTAATCAAATTGTGGAATTATTGTAATATAGCATACTTGTAGATAAGTATAAGATTAATTATAATATTATAAAAATTTTAATATAAAGTATAATATGAGACCCAAGTTTTGGAGGCTTTTTTAATAGATAGGAGGGAAAATAAAATGATTTGTGAAGAATGTAAGAGTAAGGATTCAACGGTACATATGACTAAGTTTATAAATGGTAAAAAAGAAGAAATAAACTTATGTGAGGAATGTGCAAAGAAAAAGGAAATATCAAGTTTTGAAAATAATTTCTCAATACACAGTTTTTTAGCAAGCCTATTAGAAGGGAATACAGCTCCAAGTGTAAATATTACATATAAACAAAATAAAAAATGTCCGCAGTGCGGATCTACATATAATGATTTTAAAGAAACTGGACGATTAGGGTGTAATATATGTTATGAGACTTTTAGTGACATGCTTACCCCTTTAATTAGAAGGATACAAGGTAACACTGTTCATGTTGGTAAAGTTCCTAAAAGATCAGGTGCTTCTATTAGGTTGAGGAATGAATTAAAAAGCTTAAAAGACAAATTACAACAGTTAGTGGTGCAAGAGGAGTTTGAAGAGGCAGCAAAGATAAGAGATGATATTAGACGCCTTGAAGGTGAAATTGATAGGATGTAGGGGGTGTTAATATGCCTAAATGGCTAAAAGGAATTGGACCAGAATCAGATATAGTTATTAGTAGTAGAATTCGCATGGCTCGTAATATAGAGTCAATACCATTTCCACACTATTTAAATGAAGAGAAGTCTCAAAATATTATAGATAAGGTATATACAACTATAAGCAGTGGTAATTTATCCCTTAAAAACGATTTTAGTCTAATTAAGATGAAAGAAAGTGACGTAGTAGATAGATTAAACTATGTTGAAAAGCATTTAATTAGCCCTGCATTAGCTAGAAATACTTTAGGTGGAGCAGTACTAATTAATAAAGAAGAAACAATTAGTATTATGATAAATGAAGAGGATCATATTCGTATTCAATGTCTTTTGCCAGGGTTGCAGTTAGATAAGTGTCTGGATATAGGAGATAAAATAGATGATTTATTGGAGGAAAATATTAAATATACCTTCGATGAACAATTAGGATATTTAACTTCCTGTCCTACTAATGTAGGCACTGGAATTAGAGCTTCTGTTATGGTTCATTTGCCTGCGCTTAGCTTAATCGGATATATTAACGGTGTTTTTCATATTGCTAGTAAAATAGGCCTTGCGGTTAGAGGTATCTATGGCGAAGGTACACAATACCTAGGAAATATTTATCAAATTTCTAATCAAGTGACATTAGGAGCATCTGAAGAGGAACTAGTTAATAATCTTCAGAATGTTACTCTCCAGATTATTCAAAATGAAAGGACAGCTAGGGAGAACTTGTTAAAAACAAAAAGTATTGAATTGGAGGATAAGGTATTTAGGTCCTATGGAACTCTTAAACAAGCTAGGCTACTGTCATCTAATGAAGCTATGCAATTGATTTCAGATGTAAAATTAGGAGTTAACTTAGAGTTAATTAAGGAAGTATCTACAGAAAAATTAAATGAGCTTATTGCAATAATACAGCCAGGATATTTACAAAAATATTTTAAGTCAGAATTAACTGGTATTGAAAGAGATATAAAAAGGGCACAATTAGTAAGAGAAAGTTTATGATAACAATTTAGGAGGGATTATATATGGCCATGTTTGGAAGATTTACTGAACGAGCTCAAAGAGTTATTACTCTTTCCCAACAAGTGGCTCAACAGTTGGGGCATAGCTATGTAGGTACAGAACACTTATTATTAGCAATTATTAAAGAGGAAGAGAGTATTGCTGCTAAGGCACTAAAAAATCTAGGTATAGAAATTGAAAGCATACAGCAGATAGTAGTAAACGCAATAGGTGTGGGTAATAAGCCTGTAGAGTTATTAGGCTATACTCCACGGACTAAAAAGGTTTTTGAACTTAGTGTTGCAGAGGCTAGAAATTTAAATCATAACTATGTAGGTACAGAACATTTACTTCTAGGATTAATAAAAGAAGGAGATGGAATTGCATCTCAAATTCTAATACAATTAGGAGTAAATTTACAAAATGTTAGAGAAGAAGTACTGAAACTATTAAATAATGGTGGAACTGCTGGAACCAATAAGAAACCTTCAGTAGATAGTAATAAAAATACACCTACTTTAAATCAATTTGGTCGAGATCTTAATGAGCTTGCTCGTGAAGGAAAAATTGATCCTGTAATTGGAAGGAGTAAAGAAATAGATAGAGTTATACAAGTGCTAAGCCGTAGAACAAAGAATAATCCTTGTCTAATTGGAGAACCTGGAGTAGGTAAAACTGCTGTAGCCGAGGGACTAGCGCAAAAAATAGTAGAAGGTAATGTTCCTGAACTATTAAAAGATAAAAGAGTAGTTACTTTAGACTTAGCATCTATGGTGGCTGGAGCTAAGTATCGTGGAGAGTTTGAAGATCGATTAAAAAAGGTAATGGAGGAGCTACGTACAGCAACTAATGTAATATTATTTATAGATGAAATGCATACGATAATAGGTGCAGGTGCGGCAGAAGGCGCAATAGATGCAGCTAATATACTAAAGCCTGCTCTAGCTAGAGGAGAGATACAAGTAATCGGGGCTACTACATTAGATGAATACAGAAAGCATATAGAAAAGGATGCTGCCCTTGAGAGAAGATTCCAACCTATTACTGTTGATGAGCCAACAGTCGAAGATACTATTAAAATACTAGAGGGATTAAGGGATAAATATGAGGCCCATCATGGAGTTAAAATTACCGACGAAGCTTTAAAAGCAGCCGCAGAACTTTCTGCAAGATATATTACAGATCGGTTTTTACCTGATAAAGCTATAGACTTAATTGATGAAGCTGCATCTAAGGTTAGAATATTTACAGTTACTACACCACCAGATTTAAAGGACTTAGAGGAAAAAATAGAGCAGCTTTCTAAGGAAAAAGAAGAGGCTATTAGTGTACAGGATTTTGAGAGAGCCGCTAAAATAAGAGACGAAGAAAAGAAAACAAATCAGGAATTAGAAGAAAGAAAAAATACTTGGAGAAATAAAGATAAAGAGGCTACAGTTTCTGTTGAAGAAATAGCTAATATTGTATCTGATTGGACAGGTGTACCTGTAAATAAGCTTCAACAGGAAGAATCTCAAAAACTACTTAATATGGAGGAAATCCTTCATAAAAGGGTAATAGGACAACAAGAAGCAGTAAAGTCCGTTGCAAGGGCGATTAGAAGGGCACGAGTTGGACTGAAGGATCCTAAAAGACCAATTGGTTCATTTATATTTTTAGGACCTACAGGGGTAGGAAAAACAGAATTATCAAAAGCATTGGCAGAGTCTATGTTTGGTGATGAAGATGCTATGATTCGTATTGATATGTCTGAATACATGGAAAAACATACAGTTTCAAGACTTATAGGATCTCCACCGGGATATGTAGGCTTTGACGAAGGTGGACAACTGACAGAAAAGGTTAGAAGAAAACCATACTCTGTAATATTATTTGATGAGGTAGAAAAGGCACATCCAGATGTATTTAATATATTATTACAAATATTAGATGATGGCCGATTAACAGATGCTCAAGGAAGAACAGTAGACTTTAAAAATACTGTAGTTATTATGACTTCCAACGTTGGTGCCCATACTATTAGAAAGCAAAAAACCTTAGGCTTTACCGTTAGTGAAGATGATTTAGCTAAAAATGAATATGAAAAAATGAAAGAAAATATTATGGAAGAACTTAGAAGAACCTTTAGGCCAGAGTTTTTAAATAGAATAGATGATATTATAGTATTCCATGCATTAGAAAGAGAGCATATTGGAGAAATCGTAGACTTAATGCTAGAAGATTTAAGAAAGCGATTAGAAGATTTAAATATTAATCTTGAAATAAGTAATGAGGCAAAAGTATTTATTGCAGATAAAGGTTTTGATGCACAATTTGGTGCAAGACCTTTAAAAAGGGCAATACAAAAAATGGTAGAAGATAAGCTATCTGAAGAATTATTAAAAGGAACTATTAAATCAGGCAGCGACGTATTAGTTGATTTATCTGGGGATAAGCTTGTAATTAGACCTAAGGTAAGTTTATAAAATTAGATTATATAAAAAATATATTAGAAGAGGACCTATGTGTCTATTCTTGATAAAATAAGCCGATTATAGGATTATAACCTAGATCGGTTTATTTTATTGTAAAATTTTTAAATGACTATAGTATATGAAGAAATTTAATTAATATAAAAGGAATTAATACAAAAATAAAGAATTATATAAATATATGTATATTTTACCAATGTTAAAATGAGGGAATATATCAAACTGTCTATATTCTTTTTACTAGTTAGTGGATTATTTTCATTTGTAGCCTGGGAGATAAATGATAAAAAGTACAGGGATTTAAAGGGGGAAGAAAGCCTATAGCATTTCTCAATTTTTGCTAGGACAGTTTAACTGTCCTAGTTTTATGTTACAATATAAGGATAGAGAAAATAGGAGTAGGTGATCATATGGCGAAGGTTAAAAGTAAATTTGTATGTCAAGAATGTGGATATGAGAGTGCTAAATGGTTAGGAAGGTGTCCGGGGTGTAGTAACTGGAATAGTATGGAGGAAGAGATAGTAGGAGGTAAAAAGGAATTTAAACGATCGCCTACAATAGTTAGTCAATCTAAACCTCAGCCTATTAAAGATGTCAAATCTGGTGCTTATGAAAGATATAATACTCAGATTAAAGAATTAAATAGAGTTTTAGGAGGAGGATTAGTAAAAGGATCTCTAACATTAATAACTGGAGAACCAGGTATTGGTAAATCCACTTTAATTTTACAGGCCAGTAGCACTGTTGCAGAAACCTATGGAAAAACCCTTTATGTATCTGGAGAGGAATCTGAGGAGCAAATAAAGATGAGAGGAGAAAGATTAAACTCTCTTTCTGATAATTTATATATAGTTTCAGAAACAAATGTGGATGTTATTGAAAAGTATATTGAGGAGTACGAGCCCGTCTTTGTTATTATAGATTCTATACAAACATTATTTAAAGAAGATCTTTCTTCTGCCCCTGGGAGTGTTTCGCAGGTTAAGGAGTGCGCTAATAATTTAATGAGAATTGGTAAATCCAAAAATATTCCTATGTTTATAGTAGCTCATGTTACAAAGCAAGGTGAATTGGCAGGGCCTAGAGTTTTAGAGCATATGGTTGATACGGTACTACATTTTGAAGGAGAAAGAACTCAAGAGTTTAGAATATTAAGGGCTTTAAAAAACAGATTTGGTACTACTAGTGAAATCGGTGTTTTTGAAATGAGGGAAGAGGGGTTAGTTGAAGTTAGTAATCCTTCAGCTATATTTTTAGAATCATTAACTCCAGAGGCGGAAGGTGCTATTGTAGTTGCAACGGTTGAAGGCACTAGACCACTTTTAGTGGAAATACAAGCATTGGTAGCTCCTACTAATGCAGGTTTTCCAAGGCGAACTGCTGTAGGAATTGATCTAAATAGATTAAATTTAATTATTGCGGTTTTAGAAAAGAAAATAGGCCTACCTTTAATGAATCAAGATATTTATGTGAATGTAGTGGGAGGATTAAAACTCGAAGGAACCTCTGCAGATTTAGGTGTTGCTATGGCCATTTACTCTAGTATGAGAGGTGTATCTATTCCATCAAAGGAAATGATTGCTATGGGAGAAATAAGCTTAACAGGAGAGCTAAGACCTATTAGTCAGCTAGAAAAAATGATGAAAGAAGCTGAAAAAATGGGATTCATAACTGCTATAATACCTGATAAAAATAAGTTTAGATTTGATGGGAATATTATGAAATATAAGGGCGTAAATACATTAAGAGATGCTTTAGAATTATTATCATAGGTAATCTATTGTCATAATTGTTTTTGAAAATAGGAACTGAGTAGGAAATTAGATAATATTGCATTTATATGACAGAATTTGTAGATTAATTGGGAAAATAATGTTAAAATTATTAATCGTAGGGAAAATATTGATTATAGCTATTAATAGGTTGTAAGGGAGGCGTAAATTTTGAAAGAATCACGAATTGAAGAAGCCCAGTTATTTGAAGCCATTAAGATGGTAGCCCCCGGAACCCATTTAAGGGAAGGCTTAGAAAATGTATTAAAGGCGAAAACCGGTGCACTTATAGTTGTTGGTGATAGTGAAGAAGTAAGAAGTATGATAGATGGAGGCTTTGCTATAAATGTAGATTTTTCTCCCGCCTATCTATATGAGCTATGTAAAATGGACGGAGCTATTGTTTTAAGTAGTGATAGTAAAAAAATTCTATATGCTAATACGCAAATAATGACAGATCCATCAATTTTTTCAGCAGAGACAGGCACACGCCATAGAACAGCTGAAAGGGTGGCAAAGGCAACTGGACAAGTGGTTATTTCGATTTCTCAGAGGCGACATATTATAACTTTGTATAGAGGGTATAGTAAGTATATTGTGCAGGATACTAATAAAATTTTGACTAAAGCTAATCAGGCTATTCAAACCCTTGAAAAATATAAATCTGTATTGGATCAAGCTATGATAAATTTAAGTGCTTTAGAGTTTGAAGATTTAGTTACTGTATATGATGTAACTACTGTAATACAGAGAACAGAAATGGTTATAAAGATAGTACATGAAATAGAGAAGTATATTTATGAGCTAGGTAATGAAGGTAGGCTAGTAAATATGCAGATGGAAGAGCTAGTAGCTAATGTTGTAGAGGACGGTAAACACGTAATTAAGGATTATAATCTTAACTTAGAAACTGAAGAGGGCAATATTCATAAGATGATACATGGATTATCTTCAGAAGAATTGTTGGATTTATCCTCAATAGCAAAAATATTAGGATATGGTTCTAATGTTAATGCATTAGATATTTCAGTGTCTCCTAGAGGATATAGAATTTTAAATAAAATACCGAGACTTCCTTTAGCAGTAATTGATAATTTATTAAAGCAATTCGCCAGTTTTCAAAAGATACTTAAGGCGTCTACAGATCAATTAGATGATGTTGAAGGTATCGGAGAGGTTAGAGCTAGAGCTATAAAAGAAGGACTAAGGAGATTACAAGAACAGGTACTTTTAGACAGGCATATATAGGAAAAGGGGATGAAGAAATTCTTCATCCCCTAATATTTACAATTATAGTAGTCCATATTTTCCTAATGCTTTTACTTGAGAGGCATAGTTTTCTAACATATCATCTATGTTTATGTTAAATGAATTACACAGTGCTGTAATATAGAATATGGTAGTAGATATCTCTTCCTCTATCTTCTCTTTGCAAATATCACATAAATAGCCTTCTACATGATTTGACATATAATTCTTTAATTCTGAATATGAAATATCTTCTGGTATTCCTTGTTTTTGACTATGAATTTGAATACAACCACAGTGAGTTACAGATTTTGCCACCGCTCGATTAACTTTGGCACTACTTTCTTGAAGCTTACTTAAAATATCTAAAATACTTTTGTGTCTTATTAATACTTCATCCACTTGATCTTGAAATTGGTTAAAAGAAAATTGTTCCATAAAGTCAACTCCTAAAGTCTTTTTATTGTTTAAGTAAAGTATGAATTTTAACTATTGAGTATTTTAAAGAAGTAGTAGGTTAGAATTATTTTAAGCACTTTGAAATCTAGAGTAAATTTTAAGTGCACCATAAGTCGATGCGATAGCATCAGACGAATTTTAACTTAATTATACTTTTAGATGCTTGTATTTGTCAATGTTGTAGAAGAAAAATATATATTTAAATGTGAAACTTAAATATATTAAAAATATCTTAAAAAAATCTTAAAAAGTATTTGACAACTAATAACTCATATGATAAAATTAACATTTTAGTTGACATATTTGACTATATAATGTATACTATAATAGATAACAAATCACCATTTTCTGGGAGGGTCAAATATGTTTAACATTGGAGAAAAAGTTGTCTATCCTATGCATGGTGCTGGTGTGATAGAGTCTATTGAAGAGAGAGAAATCTTAGGTGAAAGAAGAAAGTATTATATAATGAGAATGCCTATTGGAGATATGAAGGTAATGATTCCTTTAGATCAGATAGATGATATAGGCATTAGAAAGGTAATTGATTCTGAGGAAATTGAAAATGTGCTAGATGTATTAGCTTCTGATACAACTAAAATGCATCAAAACTGGAATCGTAGATATCGAGCTAATATGGACTTGATTAAAACTGGAGATGTTTATGAAATAGCGGAAGTTGTAAGAAATTTAACATTAATGGATAAGGAAAAAGGACTATCTACAGGAGAGAGAAAGATGCTTAGTAATGCAAGACAAATTTTAATTAGTGAAATTGTTCTTGTGGCTGAAGTATCAGAGGAAGAAGCGTCTAATCTTGTTGAATCAGTTATCTTACAACAAACTGTGCCAGATACAGCTTTGTAGAAAACTCAACTTAGTAGTTGTAATTTCATTGAATGTATCTATGGAAACTTCATTTTGGAAGATATATACAAAAGAAGTTTCCTATTAGTTTATAAAAATTATTTAAGTATTTATCATATTTGCTTTTAGAAACAATAAAATGGGGCATAATGGATAAATAGGAGGTGGTTTAATGATAAATAAAATAATCCGAGGAATTTTGACAACACTCGGTGCCGTAACGGGTCTTGCATTATATATGTATATCGTTAATGCTATGGCTTTGGTGGATATCACCAATGATTTTAAAAGTTATATAATAGGAATTATAATTGCTTCATTAACAAGTGGTAGTATGTTATTTATTTTATCTCCTTGGTTGATTAATCAGGGTAGAAACACTGCTAATTGGATAGAGAGGGAACTCTCTAAGGTTCCTACTGTAGACATTGTTTCAGGCTCTATAGGATTAATAACTGGACTTATAATTTCTTATTTAATTACCAACTTAATTACTAGTATTATGCCTGTTCCTATATTTAGCTCTATTTTGTCTACTTTAATCTATATATTTATGGGTTATCTTGGTATAAAGATTGCAACTAAGAAAATGGGAGAACTACCTAATATTCAAGCTGTGTTTAAGAGAAATTTATTAAAAGAACGTAACGCTAAAAAAGAGAATCAAGGATGCCCTAAGGTTTTAGACACTAGTGTAATTATTGATGGTAGAATTGCTGATATTTGTAGAACTGGATTTGTAGAGGGACCGTTAATAATTCCAGGCTTTGTATTAGAAGAGTTAAGACATATAGCTGATTCATCTGATGCATTAAAGCGTAATCGTGGAAGAAGAGGATTAGATATTTTAAATATGATTCAAAAAGAATTAGATATTGAAGTAAAAATGTACGAAAAGGATTTTCCAGATATTGCAGAAGTAGACTCTAAATTATTAAAGCTTGCTCAAGTATTAGATGGCAAGGTTATAACTAATGATTATAATTTAAATAAGGTAGCTGAGTTTCAAGGTGTGCCAGTACTGAATATTAATGAGCTAGCTAATGCGGTAAAACCTGTAGTACTGCCTGGGGAGGAAATGCTTGTGCAGGTAGTGAAGGATGGTAAGGAATCTGGCCAAGGGTTAGCTTACTTAGACGATGGTACAATGATAGTTGTAGAAAGTGGTAAAAAATATATAGGCCAAACTATAGATGTATTAGTAACTAGTGTATTGCAAACAGCAGCTGGTCGTATGATTTTTGCAAAACCAAAGGCATTAGTTGATAAATCAGCATAGAATAAAAACTTAACTAATATGGAATTTTAAATTCTAATAATAAATATAGCCTTCTTACTAAGAAAGTAAGGAGGCTTTTATCATATAATAAAGAGAAAAATTTCTGATTGCGGAGAGCTTCTAAGAAACAGGAGCTTGGCAATATTTGAGCACTTGAAATTTTTAAAACTATGTTTTAAAATTTAAGTGCGAATGGAAATAAAACAAAGTATATATAAAGGGAGATGGAAGAGATTTTAAAAACTAGTGCTATTATTGTAGCAGCAGGAAAAGGACGCCGTATGGGAAGAGAATATAATAAACAGTACATACTTTTAGGCAACAAACCAATAGTTGCTCATACTATAGAGGTTTTTGAAGATAGTAGTTTGATAGATGAAATAATTTTAGTTGTAGGCAAGGGTGAAGTTGATTTAGTTAAACAAATTATTATAGAAAAATATAATTTTAAAAAGGTTATTAGTATTGTAGAAGGAGGAGAGCGGCGTCAAGATTCTGTTTACAATGGACTGAGAGCTATAGATAATAATTGCAATATTGTATTGATTCACGATGGAGCTAGGCCTTTTATCACTAATAATATTATAGAAGAAGGTATAGAAGTAGCAAATAAAACTGGTGCTTGTATTGCTGCTGTGCCCGTAAAGGATACTATTAAAGTATCAAATGAAAGCATGGATGTAGTAAATACTCCCAATAGAGAAACTCTATGGGCTGTTCAAACGCCGCAGGCTTTTAAATATCAATTGGTAATGAATGCCTATGAAAAATTGCAAAATAGCAATATAGAGGCTACTGATGATGCTATGATTATTGAAAGACTAGGCTATACTGTAAAGATTATAAAGGGAAGCTATGAAAATATAAAAATTACAACACCAGAGGATTTAATATTAGGTGAAGGAATTTTAAAAAATAGAAAGGTTGAAGGATAAAATGAGGGTAGGAATAGGATATGATGTACATAAATTAGTAGAGGATAGAAAATTAATAATTGGGGGCGTGGATATTCCTTATGAAAAGGGACTATTGGGGCATTCTGATGCAGATGTACTGCTCCATGCTATTAAGGATGCTATATTGGGAGCGGCAGCCTTAGGAGATATAGGAAAACATTTTCCGGATACTGATGACAAATATAAAGGGGCAAATAGCCTAGATCTTTTACGATATGTTGCAATATTAATAGAAAGTAAAGGTTATGTAGTTAATAACTTAGATGCTACCATTATTGCACAAAAACCTAAAATGTCTCCTCATATTGAGGAAATGAGAAATAATATTGCACTAGCTTTAAATATTGAAGTAGATAGGGTAAACATTAAGGCTACAACTACAGAGGGACTAGGTTTTGTAGGTGTAGGAGACGGTATAGCTGCTAACTCGATAGCTAGTATTATAAAAAAATCGGAATAGGGTGATTGAATGATTGAAGTAAAAGGTCTTACAAAGTCTTTTAAAGATGTACACGCACTTAAAGGTATAAGCTTTAAGGTACCAAAGGGAGAGGTGCTAGGGCTTTTAGGTGAAAATGGTGCGGGTAAAACTACAACTTTACGTATTTTAGCAACTATGCTAAAACCTACTAAGGGTACTGCAATTTTAAGTGGTCATGATATCTTGAAAAATCAACAAGCTGTAAGAAGGGAAATTGGTATTTTATTCGGTGGTGAAAGCGGTTTATATGACAGACTTACTGCTAGAGAGAATATTGCTTACTATGCTGAATTAAATGACATATCTAAGGAAGAAATTAAGGAAAGAATAGACTATTTAACAAAGATACTAGATATGGAAGAGTATATAGACAGAAGGGTAGGTAAATTTTCTAAGGGTATGAAGCAAAAGGTAGCTATTGCACGTTCTATTGTGCATAATCCGCCTATTATGTTATTCGATGAACCTACTTCTGGATTAGATGTTACAGCTGCTAGAACTATACATAGTTTTATTGAAGAGTGTAGAAAGGAAGGTAAGACTGTAATATTTTCATCCCACTCTATGGTAGAGGTCGAAAAATTATGTGAGCGTGTAGCCATTATACATAAAGGTAATATAATAGAAGAGGGGTCAATAGAAGAGCTTAAAATAAAGTATAATAAAAATTTAGAAGACTTATTTGTAGAATTGGTAGGTGGAACAAATGAATAGTAAACATATAGGGCTTGTTTTTAAAAAAGAAGTTAAAGATATTTTTAGAGATAAACGAACCTGGATTGCAAGTGTGTTAATACCTATGTTAATTTTTCCACTCTTATTTTTCTTTATGAATATGGGCGTAAGTAAGATAGAGAAAAACTTACAAAATGATATTGTTGTTTTTATTGAAACAAATGAGCAAGAGGCAGATATTATCCAATATCTGAAAAGTGGAGTAGGACTTAAAGTAGTTGATGTTGATAATCCCTATGAAGCTTTACAAAAGGGAGATATTAAAGCGATAATACAAATAGGAGAAAATTTTCAGAGTAAAATAAATGAGAAAGTACCTGGAGATATTAAAATAATATTCGATGAGGTAAGTAATGAATCCAGCATGGCTACATCTATTGTAGAAGGAATTATTAATAAATATAATGAAGAGGTTAGACTTGAAAGACTAGCAGATATAGGCGTTGATCCAAAGATTCTTCAACCTACCATTATAAATAGAGAAGCCTATGTACCCGAGGGACAGGAATCTAAGGGAGATGCTACAGCTTTAATGATGATAACATTTTTGCTTCCATTTTTCTTAATGATGTATCCTGTGGTAGGTGGTATGCCAGCGGCAATAGATCTAGGAGCAGGAGAAAAAGAGAGGATGTCTTTAGAACCTTTATTGGCAAGTGGTGCTGATAGACTTTCTATACTAACTGGTAAATACTTAACTGTACTGTTAGCTTCTGTACTAGGGACAATTACTTCGTTAATTGGTGTTCTTGCAGCAGCTAAAATAGCTCCAAATGTAATGCCTTTAGAAGTTCGCATTTCTCCGCTGCCTATGTTAATTTTGGTAGTTACATCCTTACTTATAGCTATGATGTTAAGTGGGTTAATGCTTTCTATAAGCGTGTTTGCTAAATCTTACAAGGAAGCAGGTACTTACTTAAGTCCTGTTACAATTGTGCTAATGGTTCCTGCGTATTTAACTATGTTTATGGATATTCGTACCTTACCAAATAGCATGTTTTTCGTACCACTACTTAATGCTGTGTTGCTAATGAAGGAAGTATTGGTGGATATTATTAACCCACTTCATATTGCGACTACATTTGGTATTTCTATCCTATTGGTAGTGGCATCACTTCTATTTATGAAATACATGTTTAATAAAGAATCTGTTATTTTTAGATCTTAGTAGATAACAAAATCTTCCTTTAGGAGGTCTAAATTTTAATTTTGTTGAAATAGATTATGGAAATTATAACTTATTAACATTTTTTTAGTACATAATTTTCTATGTGTTAGAAAAATATTGACATTATATGAATAATTGGCTATTCTATTAAGAAGAATATAATAAAATAATTACAAATCTATGATAGGAAATAGTAAAAAGCGATGCTTTACAGAGAGAAAACCGTTGGTGGAAGGTTTTTAAGCTTTAGTTTTTGAACCCATCCTTGAGTGAAGGATTGAAAATAAGTAGGTCCTTTCGGTTCGTGCCGTTATACGATTAAGAGAACCTTTTTAGGTTAATTAGAGTGGTACCGCGGGTGAAATATAATCTCTCGTCTCTATTGTTGTATAGAGATGGGAGATTTTTGTTTTTGAAATGAATAATATTAGGAAGGAGATATAAGTATGTCAAAAAAAGATAAACAATTTGTTGAAGAAATTACCCCAATGGAGGTAGACTTTGCACAATGGTATACAGATGTAATTAAGAAAACAGACTTAGTTGATTACTCACCAGTTAAAGGCTTTATGGTTATTAAGCACTATGGTTACGCTATCTGGGAAAACATTCAAAAGTATATGGATAACAGATTTAAAGAAACAGGACATAAAAACTGTTATTTTCCGCTACTTATTCCAGAAAGTTTACTAAAGAAGGAAGCCGAGCACGTAGAAGGATTTGCTCCTGAAGTGGCATGGGTTACTCATGGGGGAGATGAAGAACTAGCAGAAAGACTTTGTGTTAGACCGACATCAGAAACTATTATTTGTGAAATGTATTCAAGATGGTTAAAGTCCTATAGAGATTTACCATTTTTATATAACCAATGGTGTTCAGTTGTTCGTTGGGAAAAGAGCACGAGACCATTCCTTAGAACATCAGAATTTTTATGGCAGGAAGGACATACTCTACACGAAACCTATGAAGACGCACAAGAAGAAACTTTGCAAATGTTAAATATTTATAAAGAAACTGCAGAAGAATTATTAGCCATGCCAGTTGTTGTGGGACAAAAGAGTGAGAAGGAAAAATTTGCTGGAGCATATGCTACTTATACAATGGAAGCTTTAATGCATGACGGTAAAGCACTTCAAGCCGGTACTTCACACAACTTAGGTCAACACTTTACAACAGCTTTTGATATTACTTACTCAGATAGAAATGGGGATCTTAAACATCCTTATCATACATCTTGGGGTGTTTCTACAAGGTTAATCGGTGGAATCATTATGGTTCATGGGGATAATAGGGGACTTGTATTACCTCCAGGGGTAGCTCCTGTTCAGGTTGTTATAGTTCCAATAGCATCCCACAAGGAAGGTGTGTTAGATAAAGCTAATGAACTATTTAGTCAGTTAAAAGGCAAGTTTAGAGTTGAGCTAGATGATCGTGATAATTACTCTCCAGGTTGGAAGTTTAATGAATGGGAAATGAAGGGTGTTCCAATAAGAATAGAAATCGGACCAAAAGATATCGAAAAAAATCAAGCCATGTTATTTAGAAGAGATGAATTAGAAAAAGAAGCTGTTTCTCTAGATAATCTAGAGGAAGCGGTAGATAATCTACTAAGAGATATTAATAACAACTTGCTATATAAAGCTAAAAAAATGAGGGATGAAAAAACCTATATAGTAAAAAGTTTTGATGAAATGAAGGAAGTTATGGATATAAAACCTGGCTTTGTTAAAGCCATGTGGTGTGGAGAAAGAGAATGTGAAGAACATATTAAAGCTGAAACTGGTGTTACTATAAGATGTATCCCATTTGAGCAGGAGGACTTAGGCCATACTTGTGCATTCTGTGGTAAAGAAGCAAAACATATGGTATATTTAGCTAAAGCATACTAATATATAACTTTCAATATGGAGAGATTAGAATTAGAAGATAAATACTATTATTATCAATTTGAAATTAGGTAAAACTTTTATCCGATAGCTAACAATTCTAAGACTCCATCTCAACTAAGTCTTTGCTTATCTGTATAAAAAGTTGCTCTTAAACTCATATTAGAGTTTAAGAGCAACTTTATTTTTTAGAATATGAACAAAACTCATAATAGTTAAGGTTTATTTAAGGTTAAAGTAATAAGGAGTTAAAATTGTCCTTTTATAATATGCTTAAAGATTAATTTACAGGAGGATAATTATGGATAAAAAAGGACTTACAGGATTTCAATTAAAAATGATAGGATTAATATTGATGGTATTTGATCATCTGTATAGCTTTTTAGATAATATGCCAATTCAATTTAAATGGATAGGAAGGATAGTAGCACCAATATTTATATTTATGACTGTGGAGGGGTATTATCATACAAGTAACAAAAAGAAATATATGCTTAGATTATTTATAGGTTCCTTTGTTATGAACTTAGGAAATTTAATAGTACCAAAATATTTTCCCTCAGCAAATAATATAGCACTAACAGCTAATATATTTAGCACATTATTTATGATTACTATATATTTATGTATAGTAGATTTTATAATTAGAGCTATAAAAGAGAAAAATATATTAAAAATTACTTTAGGAATAGCACTGTTTATTTTACCAGTAGCTTTAGGAATATTAATAATTATGAATATAGAAACTCTATTAAGTGTGCAGATTCTAGGACATTTAGTACTTTTTATTCCTAATCCTCTATTTATTGAAGGAGGCCCTCTGTTTTTACTTATAGGTATAGTAATGTATTTATTAAGGAAAAATAGAAAGAAACAATTGTTAATATATGCAATAATTTCTTTAGCAATTATGTTTACTGGCCAACTTAGTATACAAGGAATATTGTACGATAATTTTCAGTGGATGATGGTATTTGCAGCTCCGTTATTATATCTATACAACGGGCAAAAGGGTAGAGGAATGAAATATTTATTTTATATATTCTATCCAGTTCATATATATATACTTTATATAATTTCAACTTTATAGCTCTAATAAATAATAGAGTTGTAAATTTAGGGTTTATGTAATAAAAAATAAAAATATCCTTTTAAGTATATACTTAAAAGGATATTTTGTAATATAAAATGCAAGTTTAAACTAAGATTTATATTTGATTATGTAGATTTTTAGAATTATTATATAATTAGCTTTAGATTAAATATAGCTATTTAGGATAAACATTATAGTAGCCTAGGATAAATAATTTATATTTTATATTTAAGTTAAGCTTAAGAAAAGAGGTATAGTATGGAAAATATATTAAATAAAAAGATTTTAATAATAGATGACGAAAAAGATCTTTTGAAATTAATACATACTGTTTTAATAAAAGAGGGATTTACAAAGGTATATACAGCAGAGACTGGAAATGAAGGCTTAAGACTTTTCAATGAAATTTTGCCAGATTTAATTATATTAGATATAATGCTTCCAGACTCTGAAGGCTATGAAATATGCAGCACAATTAGAAGCACATCCAAAGTACCAATATTATTTTTATCGGCTAAATCTGAAGAGTTGGATAAAATATTGGGATTTGCCATTGGTGGAGATGATTATATCACTAAACCATTTAGTCCAAAAGAATTGGCATATAGGGTGAAGGCACATTTAAGAAGAAGCGAATATCAAATAGAGTCTTCAGATAATACTATATTAAAATTTGGTCCATTTATAATGGATACAAAAAAAGTTGAATTTTTAAAAAATAATAAGGTGATAGAGTTAAAGCCTAAAGAGTATAGAATTTTAGAGTATTTAGCTAAACATAAAAATCAGATTGTAAGTAAGGAACAATTGTGTGATGCAGTCTGGGGAGATGAATACATAGGCTACGATAATACTATAATGGTTCATATAAGGAAGATTAGGAAGAAAATTGAAGAGGATCCCTCTAATCCTAAATTTTTAGTTACTGTAAAGGGGTTGGGGTATAAGCTTGTACCAGAGGATAAATAGACATGAAATGGAAACTTACATCTAGCTTTATTATTAGTATAGTTTTGATAGTAACAATTGTTATTTTTATAAATTCAATAGTTATACTATTGTTTTTTATTTCTAGCTCTAATAATATGGATTTGTTTTTTTATAATATGCAAAATACAGATTATCTGAAACCAGAGGAATACGTTAGAGATTTTAATGAAAATATACAAATAAATAATGGACAAATCTTTATTACTGAAAATGGAAAAAAATCCTTAGATCAAAATAAAGCATGGATACAAATATTAGATAAGGATAGTACTGAAATTTATAGTTACAAAAAAGTGAAAACTGTTCCTACTAAATATACACCAATAGAGCTTATTCATAATTATAAATATGCAAACCCATCCTCTGTATTTGTGGGTGAAAAGGTAATAAACGGATATCAGTATAGTTATCTAGTAGGATTCCCATATCAAACAGTTGGAAAAAATGTAATTACATATAATAAACAGCAATTTAAAACTATTATTGGTAGCATTTTTGTTTTATTATTAGGAATAGATTTAATAATAGCCCTAATATTTGGATTATATTTTAGTGAAAAGCTAACAAAACCTGTCAAGGTTATTATTGAAGGTATACGCAATTTATATAATGGAGATTATAGGACTCATTATGAGGAACATGGTTTGTATAAGGAAGTATATTCTAATATGAATAATTTAGCTTTCATCCTACAAGAAAATAAAATAGAGAGAATGAATTTAGATCGTATGAGGGAAGAATGGTTTGCTAATATTTCTCACGATATAAAAACTCCTCTAGCTTCTATAAAAGGATATGCAGAACTATTGAATAGTGAATATGACTTTACTAATGAAGAAATTAAGGAATACTCTGAAATAATTGAACAAAAGTCCATATACATAAAAGAGTTAGTTGATGATTTTAATTTAAGTGCTAGATTAAAAAACAAAAACATAACCCTCAATCTAGAAAAATGTAATATTGTAAAAGTTATAAAGGGCGTAGTAATTGATATACTAAATATTCCTGAAAACAGTAACAGGAATATTGAATTTATAAGCGATATAAAAAATATAGACAAGAAAATAGATGTAATTTTATTTAAAAGAGCAATAAATAACATAATACACAATGCTATTGTTCATAATGATGAAAATGTAAATGTACAAGTAAAGATTGAAAATAAAAATAATCAAGCCCATATAACCATAAAAGATAATGGGAAAGGGATTAGCAATGAAGAACTAAAATATATATTTACTAGATATTATAGAGGAACTAATACTGGTAAAAAACATGAAGGCTCAGGATTAGGAATGGCTATAGCTAGAGATATAATAAAGGCCCATGGAGGAGATATTTTAGTAGAGAGTGAACTAGGTAAAGGAACTACTTTTAAGATTATAATTATCTGTTAAATCCTTAAGTTAATCATATATGTTGCTTTTGTATAAAATGTATAGTTTGTATAAAGTGTATAGTATGTGGTAGAATAACAAATAAAACTTAGTGAGGTGGAAAAAATGAAAAACAGCAGATTAATAAAGTATACAACTATAATGACAGTTTTTATTTTTATATTTAATATTTTTGCCTATGCAGATAGCAGTAGGGTTGTAACATTAGGAAAAGATTTAAATGAGGCTCAAAGAAAACAGATATTAGATCTTTTTAAGGTTTCTGAAAATGAAGCAACAATAATTGAAGTAAACAATCAAGAAGAAAGAGCATATTTAGAAGGCGTTGCTACGGAAGCACAGTTGGGTAAAATAACTATGTCATCAGCTTATGTTGAACTACTAGAAGCAGGATCTGGAATTGAAGTAGAAACTTATAATATATCATGGGTAACAAAAGAAATGTATCAAAGTGCATTAGTTACTGCTGGTGTAAAAGATGCTAAGGTTATTGCAGCAGCACCGTTTCCGGTTTCTGGTACGGGTGCTCTTACTGGAATATTAAAAGCATTTGAGCAAGCTACGGGAAAGAAAATCAGTGATGAACAGAAAAAAGTAGCTAACCAAGAAGTTATTCAAACTGGAAAATTAGGTGAAGAAATCGGGAAAGAAAAGGCTACTGAATTAATAAGGGTAGTAAAAGAAGAAGTTATCGAAAAAAGAGTAAAAAATCCAGAAGAAATAAAGAGAATTGTTTTAGATATAGCTGCACGTTTAGATATAAATTTGAATGCAAATCAAATTGAAGAAATTTCTAAGCTTATGGAGCGAATAAATAAATTAAATTTAAACACAGAAGAAATTAAAGAACAGCTTAAAGGGATTGGTAAAAAGATTGATCAAACTTTAAAGGATAACGAACAGGTAAAGTCTTTGCTTCAAAGGATTATAGACATGATAAAAAGTTTATTTAGTTCTTTGTTTAGTATGTTTAAATAAACTTAACCTTTTCTTGCTTGAAATTAAGGAATAGGTTATAATAATATGATATTAGAGGGTAAACTGGAGGGATATCATGTCTGTAAGAGTAAGATTTGCACCGAGTCCTACGGGATTCGTACATATAGGAAGTTTGAGAACCGCATTGTATAATTATTTATTTGCCAGAAAAAACAATGGTAAATATATTTTAAGAGTAGAAGATACAGATCAAAGTCGTTATGTTGAAGGAGCAATTGAAGGAATGCTTCGTTCTATGGAATGGGCAGGAGTTAACCATGATGAAGGTGTTATTCTAAATGGAGAACATTTAGGGCAAAGAGGAGAATTTGGGCCTTATATCCAGTCACAGCGATTAGATATCTATAAACAATATATTAAGATACTATTGGAAAATGGGTATGCTTATTATTGTTTCTGTTCTAAGGAAAGATTAGATGAGGTAAGAGAAAAACAAAAAGCTGAAGGCCTTACCGCTGGTTATGATGGTCATTGTCGTAATCTTTCTAAAGAAGAGGTAGAAGAAAAAATAAGGGCTGGGCATCCTCATGTTATTAGATTAAGACTACCTGAAAACAAAGATATTAAGTTTACTGATATAGTACGTGGTGAAGTAGTTATGAACACTGTAGATTTAGATGATCAAGTATTAATGAAATCTGACGGTTTTCCAACCTATCATTTTGCTGTAGTAGTTGATGATCATTTAATGGGAATTACACATGTAATTCGGGGAGAAGAGTGGTTACCATCTACACCAAAGCATGTTTATTTATATGAAGCATTTGGATGGGAAGCACCACAGTATGTACATTTACCTAATATCTTAAATGCAGATCGTAAAAAGCTTAGTAAACGTCAAGGAGATGTAGCTGTAGAGGACTTTTTAAATAAGGGATATTTACCAGAAGGTCTAGTAAATTATATTGCTTTAGTAGGTTGGAGTCCAGAAGATAACCAAGAAATTTTCTCTATGAAGGAGCTTGAGGAAAGCTTTTCCTTAGAAAGAGTTTCTAAAAGTGGTGGAGTTTTTGATGTTAATAAACTAAATTGGGTAAATGGACACTATATTAGAGAAAGTAGTGTAGAGCGTATTACGGATCTTGCTATACCTCATTTAATTGAAGTAGGTTATATTACTGAAGACGAGGCTAAAGAAAGATATGAATGGCTAAAGGACTTAGTAAGCGTACTTCAGGATAGAATATCCTATGTTGCAGAAATTAAGGATAAGTCAGATGTTTTCTTTAAGACGGAAATTGAGCTAAAGGATGATGAGTCTAAGGAGCTTATTAAGGTAGAACATTTGCCGCAGTTATTAGATGTGTTTCAAAGTAAAGTAGAAGAAGCAGAGGCTATAGATGAGGACTTTGGTAAAAAGGTATTTAAAGAAATACAAAAAGAAACTGGTATTAAAGGACCGAATCTATTTAAGCCAATTCGTGTAGTGCTAACTGGAGAGGTACATGGGCCAGATTTACCTCTAGTTATGAAAGTTTTAGGTAGCGAAAACATACTTAAGCGCATACAATATGTAAAGGAACATTTAATTTAATAAAGTTAAAGGCAAAGAACAGAAGAAGTAAGTCTATACTCCTTGCAAGAGATAAGCTGTCATTGGCTGAAAGCAGCTTTCGAGAAAAGATAGACCCAAATGCATCTGGGAGCTATAGCTTGAAATTTTTAGTAGGGCTAGTCGGGTGGTTCCGTTAAAAACTTAGAGTGGGATGCTTTTTATGATCCAACCAGAGTGGAACCGCGGAATAAAAACGCCTCTGAATTTTTCAGGGCGTTTTTTGTTTTTTGCAGATATATTTTATTGAAAGGGAGATATGTATGCTTAGGTTTGTTAGAACAATTAAAGATGATGTTGATGCGATATTTGAAAGAGACCCTGCGGCTAAAAGTCTTATAGAAGTATTGTTGTGTTATCCAGGTCTTCATGCTGTTATGCTTCATCGTATTTCTCATGGTCTATATAAAAGAGGACTTATAGTTCTTCCAAGGATTATTTCCAATATAGCACGGTTTTTTACTGGAATTGAAATACATCCTGGAGCTAAAATTGGAAGAAAGGTTTTTATTGATCATGGAATGGGGGTAGTAATAGGAGAAACATCTGAGGTTGGGGATAATGTAACAATTTACCAAGGATCAACCTTAGGCGGTACTGGAAAGGAAAAGGGTAAGAGACATCCTACTATAGGAAATAATGTGGTTATTTCTTCAGGGGCAAAGGTTTTAGGACCTTTTACAGTAGGAGATAACTCGAAAATTGGTGCAGGATCTGTTGTACTAAAGGAGGTACCTCCAAATTGTACGGTGGTTGGGGTGCCTGGAAGAATTGTAGTTAAAGACGATAAAAAAGTTAATAAGGAAGATATAAGTATAGACTTAGATCAAGTTAAACTGCCAGATCCGATTATGGAGGAATTGATTTATTTGAGGGATAAAGTTTTAGAACTTCAGAATAAAATTATTGAATTGGAGGAGAAAAAATAATGAAGTTTTACAATACATTGACTAGAAAAAAAGAAGAATTTATTCCGTTAATTGCTGGAAAGGTTAAAATGTATGCTTGCGGGCCTACTGTATATAACTACTTCCATATAGGGAATGCTAGAACATTTATGGTGTTTGATGCTCTAAGAAGATATTTAAAATATAGGGGATTTGATGTAACCTTTGTTCAAAACTTTACTGATGTTGATGATAAAATAATAAATAAGGCTAAGGAGGAAGGTGTATCTCCAGAGGAAATTAGCCAGCGATTTATTGATGCTTACTTTTACGATGCTGATACTCTAGGGATAGAGAAGGCCGATATTCATCCGAAGGTAACTGAAAATATGGTGGAAATTATTGAATTCGTTAAGGAACTAGTAGATAAAGGCTATGCTTATCAGTCTGGTGGTGATGTATATTTTGATGTATCGAAATATAAGGAATATGGAAAGCTTTCAAAACAGAGCTTAGAGGATTTACAGGCTGGAGCTAGGATAGAAATAAACGAACAAAAAAGAAATCCTTTAGATTTTGCACTTTGGAAGGAAGTAAAGCCAGGTGAGCCTAGTTGGGAAAGTCCTTGGGGATTAGGTAGACCTGGTTGGCATATAGAGTGCTCTGCTATGTCTAAAAAATATCTAGGAGAAACTATTGACATCCATGGAGGTGGTGGAGATTTAGTGTTTCCACACCATGAAAATGAAATTGCTCAAAGTGAAGCTTGCTCAGGGAGACCATTTGCAAAATATTGGCTACATGTAGGTTATTTAAATGTGGATAACAAAAAGATGTCTAAGTCATTAAATAATTTCTTTACTCCCCGTGAGATTGCTGAAGAATTTGACTTAGAAAACCTTAGATTTTTCATGCTTTCTGCTCATTACAGAAACCCTATTAACTTTAGTAGGGAGTTATTAGAGTCAGCTAAAAATGGCTTAGATAGATTATATACTGGAAAAAATAATTTAGAATATCTATTAAATAATTCGGAGGACTTATCTCCAGTTGCCGAGGAGATAAAATGGACTCAAAGTTTAGTTTCGTATAAAGAACGTTTCAATGAAGTAATGGATGACGATTTTAATACCGCTGATGGTATTGCGGTTATATTTGATTTAATAAGAGATATAAATACTAATATATCTGAAAAGACTGCAAAAACAGTATTACAAGAAGCTTATGATCTATTTATGGAATTAACAGGAGTACTAGGATTATTAAACAAAGAAGGGGAAGTTTTAGAAGAAGAAATAGAAAGACTTATAGAACAAAGACAGAATGCTAGAAAAGAAAAAAACTTTGCTCTTTCTGATAAAATTAGAGATGATTTAAAGAAAAAAGGAATTGTATTAGAAGATACTCCACAAGGAGTTAAATGGAGACGGATATAGGAGTGAAAAAATTATAATATGGATGAATTTTTGAATAATATACAGGAAAATAGGAAAATAAAAACTGAGTCAGAAGTTAGGATGATGGCTCCATTAGTACTTGCATATGTGGGGGATGCCATATTTGAAGTGTTTATTCGTAATTATTTAGTGAAGGAAATGAATGCATCCGTGCATCAATATCATAAAAGGGCTACCCGTTATGTACGGGCTAAGTCTCAGGCTGAAGTTGTACATGCTCTTGAGACGGAACTAACGGAGGCAGAGTGGACAATAGTGAAAAGAGGGAGAAATCAAAAATCAGCAACTGTACCTAAAAATGCAAATTTAGCTGACTATAGATATGCCACAGGATTTGAAGCATTACTAGGATATTTATTCTATATAGGAGAGTACAGTAGATTATCTCTATTAATGAATAGGGCTGTAGAGATTATTAATAATGGAATGGATGTGTAAATATGGACAAGCGTTCTAAAACTATGATTATAGTTACGATCTTTCTTTTATTTCTTCTTATAATTAAGTCTACTGTAATTGATCCTGTAGGAGAGTTAGTAGGAGATTCAGAAAAATATAGACTATATGCACTTCAAACTTCTCCATTAAGTGGAGGGCTTTTAGAAAGAACAGGACTACTTACCTATAGGGTTGTTAAGGTTAAGCAAGATAGTATAGAGGGTAATACGGAAGTGTTACTAAAGATTGAAAATAGCGATGAATGGACTAGTGATATTTTAGAAGGGCAATACAGCGGAAAAGTACGTGCATATTTATTTTACTTTATTCCGGTTAAAGATATAAATTTTAGAGGGGGATTTGTAAAAGATGAAAAGTAAGATGAAGGTTAGTTTAATTACCTATACACCTGAGCCAGAAAAGTTAGTTGCTGGAGCTGCTAAACTCTGTTATTCCCATAGTGGAATAGATGAGTTAATGAGTAATTTGGAGCAAGGTAATATTGAAAAATTTATTGCTATGCTCGCGATTATGGGACATGAATCCCCTTTTGAGCATATTAACTTTACATTTGGTATAGAAGGAGTATCTAGAAGTCTAACACACCAGTTAGTTCGGCACCGTATTGGATCTAGCTATTCTCAAAAAAGTCAGAGATATGTTAAAGAAGGCAGTTTTGAATATGTAGTTCCTCCTCATATTGCGGATATACCTGAGGCAAAGGAAATGTATATTAAGACTATGGATGATATTCAAATAGCCTATGATAGTTTAACAAGTATTTTGTTTGAAAGACATTATAAGTATTATTTAAATAGAGGAAAATCAGAGAAGGCTGCAAAAAGTGCGGCTGAGAAGCAAGCCATTGAAGATGCGAGATATGTTTTACCTAATAGCTGTGAAACTAAAATAGTAGTAACGATGAATGCCAGGGCTCTATTTAATTTCTTTAAAAAGAGATGCTGCAATCGTGCTCAGTGGGAAATTAGAGAACTTGCTATAGAAATGTTAAAACTTGTACTACAAGTTGCTCCTAATATATTTAAAATTGCAGGACCGGGCTGTTTAACTGGAAAATGTCCAGAAGGAAATATGAGCTGTGGGGAGAGTGTAGCGGTTAAGGACAGGTTTAGAAACCTATCTATTAGGGAAATATAGGGTAGTGTATAGAGGAAGGAAGGATAATATGTCAACAGATAAAATAGTAGGACGAAATCCAGTAATGGAGGCACTAAAATCTGGTAGAGAGATTGATAAAATTTTAATCGCCAAAGGAACTGAAGGTGGTTCTTTAATTAAAATAATTGGGAAAGCAAAGGATAGGGGCATACCCATTCAATATGTTGAAAGACAAAAATTAAATGAAATATCGGAATCTAATGCACATCAAGGAATTATAGCAACTGTAGCTGCTTACGAATATAGCGACTTAGAGGATATTCTTGATAGAGCTAAACAAAGAGGTAAAGATCCTTTTATTCTAATTTTAGATGAAATTATGGATCCTCACAATTTAGGATCTATTATGAGAACAGCTGATGCAGTAGGAGTAGATGGTATTATTATTCCTAAAAGGCGATCTGTAGGTTTAACAGCAACTGTTGCTAAGAGTTCTGCTGGGGCTATTGAATATGTTCCTGTAGCAAAGGTTTCTAATATTGCGCAGACAATTGATCGTATTAAAGAGAAGGGTATATGGGTTGCTGGAGCAGATATGAGTGGAGCTAAAGAACATTATAATACTGATTTAAATGGCCCCCTTGCCTTAGTTATAGGGAATGAAGGTCAGGGGATTTCAAGATTAATTAAAGAAAAATGTGATTTCTTAGTAAAGCTTCCTATGGCTGGTCAAGTATCTTCATTAAATGCTTCAGTAGCAGCAGCTGTTTTGATGTATGAAGTCTTCAGACAAAGATCAACTGCTGATAATTAGCTAGAGGAAATAGCTTTGAATGAATATTTAATTTTAGATGGTTATAATGTGATTAATTCTTGGCCTAAATTAAAGCTACTAATGAATGAAAGCTTAGAAATTGCGAGAGGTGAACTGATTGAAATAATGGCAGAATACAGGGCATTCAAGGGTGTTAATGTCATTATTGTATTCGATGCTTATTTAGTAAAAGGAAGCATAAAGAAGAGTGAGAAATTAAGAGGAGTAGAGATTGTGTTTACTAAGGAGAGAGAAACAGCTGACTCTTATATAGAAAGACTTATTGTTGAACTATCTAAAAATAGGAGAAATAGAGTATCAGTTGTAACTAATGACTGGACAGAACAGCAGATGGTGTTAGGTGGAGGAGCTACAAGAGTCTCGGTTAGAGAAATGGTATTGGATTTTGATCAAATAAAAAATAAAATAAATAAGAAGATTGAAACTCCTAGAAAACAAAAAGATACATTATCCGACAGGATTGATCCATCAATTTTGGAAAAACTTGAAAAATTCCGACGAGGATAAGGAAACTCCTTGACTTAACATAATCTGTTCAGTTATAATGAAATCATGAAAATTGCGGATTATACAAAAGTGTTGGAGGCGATGGGTATGGGTGCTGGCATAGCAAAAGAAACTGTTGAAAATTATGAAATAGTAGATGAGGTTATGGTTGAAATTGCTAAAGATGGTGATTTGGAAGCTTTAGAATATCTGATTAAAAAATATAAAAATTTTGTTCGTGCTAAAGCTAGATCTTATTTTTTAATTGGTGCCGATCGTGAAGATATTGTACAGGAAGGCATGATTGGATTATATAAGGCAATTCGTGATTTTAAACCCGATAAACTGTCTTCATTTAGAGCTTTTGCTGAACTTTGTATTACACGCCAAATAATAACTGCTATAAAAACAGCTACTAGGCAAAAACATATTCCTTTAAACTCATATGTATCGCTAAACAAACCAATATATGATGAGGAGTCTGATAGGACACTATTAGACGTGATTTCTGGACAAAAGGTTACTGATCCTGAGGAGTTGGTAATCTGTAGAGAAGAGTTAGGTCACATAGAAGGAAAAATAGGCGAAATTTTGAGTGACTTGGAATGGAAGGTATTGGCTCTTTATTTAGAAGGAAGGTCCTATCAAGAAATTGCCTGTGATTTAGATAGACATGTAAAGTCCATAGACAATGCCCTTCAAAGGGTGAAAAGAAAATTAGAGAAATATTTGGAGTCAAGAAATGGATAAGCCTATACTGTATTAACAATACATAACAATATTGACAACATCGCATTACAAATAGTAAAATGATGTTGGGTATAAGTGATTATAGGATATAATTAGGTTTTAAAAACACCCGGCGTCGTTTAAATAAAAAGATGTAAAAAATAAAATAAGGCTTTTTATTAAGGAGGAAAATAAGAATGGCAAAGGCAAAATTTGATAGAAGTAAACCACATGTTAATATTGGAACAATTGGACACGTTGACCATGGTAAAACAACATTAACAGCAGCGATCACAAATACATTAAATGTAAGATACGGAACAGGTGCAGCTGTAGCGTTTGATAAAATTGACAAGGCACCAGAAGAAAGAGAAAGAGGAATCACAATTTCTACATCACACGTAGAGTACGAAACACCAAACAGACACTACGCACACGTAGACTGTCCAGGTCACGCTGACTATGTAAAGAACATGATTACAGGAGCAGCGCAAATGGATGGAGCAATCTTAGTATGTTCAGCAGCAGATGGTCCAATGCCACAAACAAGAGAGCACATTCTATTATCAAGACAGGTAGGGGTACCATACATCGTAGTATTCTTAAACAAATGTGATATGGTAGATGACGAAGAGTTATTAGAACTAGTAGAAATGGAAGTAAGAGACTTACTTAACGAATACGAATTTCCAGGAGATGATACACCAATCATCAGAGGATCAGCATTACAAGCATTAAACAATCCAGAAGGACCATGGGGAGATAAGATCGTAGAATTATTCGAGCAAATCGACACATACGTTCCAGAACCAGTAAGAGCAACAGACAAAACATTCCTAATGCCAGTAGAGGACGTATTCTCAATTACAGGTAGAGGAACAGTAGCAACAGGAAGAGTAGAAAGAGGAGTAATAAAAGTACAAGACGAAGTAGAACTTGTAGGAATTGCAGAAGAATCAAGAAAAGTAGTAGTAACAGGAGTAGAGATGTTCAGAAAGTTATTAGACCAAGCACAAGCTGGAGATAACGTAGGATTACTATTAAGAGGAATCCAAAGAACAGAGATTCAAAGAGGACAAGTATTATGTAAACCAGGAACAATTAAGCCACATACAAAGTTCAAAGCAGAAGTATACGTATTAAAGAAAGAAGAAGGTGGAAGACATACACCATTCTTTGATGGATACAGACCACAATTCTACTTTAGAACAACAGACGTAACAGGATCAACAAAATTACCAGAAGGAATGGAAATGGTAATGCCAGGAGATAACGTTACAATGGAAATCGAATTAATTCACCCAATCGCTATTGAAGAAGGACTAAGATTTGCTATTCGTGAAGGTGGAAGAACAGTTGGATCTGGAGTAGTTGCTTCTATTATAGAATAATTAAATGCTATTAGAACGATAATAAAGGGACTAGGTTAACCTAGTCCTTTAAAAAACAATAACCTACCTAGTAGCGAATGTTCTTATGGCTTAAGAATGCAAAAATACTTTTGCGATAGCATCAGTCTAATTTTTTTATTGACATAAAATTAAAAATATGATAGATTTTAAAAAGTAATCAATTATATAATAAGAGCTACCTATGTGCTTAAGCAATAGATATGTTCGTTAGGCAACTGTAATAGGAGGTGTAACTGGTGCGAGTGAATATTACATTAGCATGTACAGAGTGCAAGCAAAGAAACTACAACACAAGCAAAAATAAAAAAAGCAATCCAGATCGTATGGAGCTTAAAAAATATTGTAAGTTCTGCAAAACTCATACTGCCCACAGAGAAACAAAGTAGGATAGCGCTAGAACTTCTTTAAAAGGATGTGAAGTAAACAATGACTACCCAAGCAAATGCCAACAATGGAGAAAAGGCAAGAAATCTTGGTAAGTTTTTAAAAGGTGTTCGATCAGAACTTAAGAAAGTAAATTGGCCTAATCGGAAAGAATTAACAAACAACACTATTGTTGTAGTTGTTTCTGTTGCATTAGCCACACTTGCATTATGGGCGCTAGACTCAGCCTTTGGTTTTGGGTTAAATCTTATCATACGATAATATATTATGCTTAAAAGGAGGGGAGAGTATCCGGTTATAAAGGTGGATGCTCCTGATATATGTCCGAAAAAGCAAGATGGTATGTTATGCATACCTATTCAGGTCATGAAAACAAAGTAAAAATGAATATTGAAAAAATGGTTGAAAACAGAGGGATGGAAGACATTATTTTGGAGGTAAAAGTACCTACAGAAGAAAAAGTCGAGATTAAAAATGGCAAGAAAAAGATAAAAGAGTCCAAACTGTTTCCGGGATATGTACTTGTTAAAATGCTTATGACTGATGAATCTTGGTATTTAGTACGAAATACAAGAGGTGTTACAGGTTTTGTTGGTCCAAGTTCAAAACCAATACCACTAACAGACCAAGAGATAAAGTCTATGGGAGTAGAAGAGCCTAGAATTGAAGTAGATGTTAAAGTTGGAGAAAGTATAAAAGTTACTTCAGGTCCTTTTGAAACCTTCATTGGAACTATTGAACATATCAATATGGAAAAACAAACCCTTAAAGTTCGCATTTCAATGTTCGGAAGAGAAACACCAGTTGAACTAGGATTTGATCAAATTGAGAAAATTTAGACCCAATAATAGTTCGAGAGAATAGTTTTTTTATGTAAATTTTTAAGTGTATTGCAATGATTAAGGAGGTGTAAAACAATATGGCAAAGAAAATAATAGGACAAATCAAATTACAAATTTCTGCAGGAAAAGCTACTCCAGCACCACCGGTTGGACCAGCACTTGGACAACATGGTGTAAACATAATGGGATTCTGTAAAGAATTTAATGCTAAAACTGCTGATCAAGCTGGTTTAATTATTCCAGTTGTTATTTCAGTTTACCAAGACAGATCATTTAGCTTCATTACAAAAACTCCACCTGCTGCAGTATTAATTAAAAAAGCTGCTGGTATTCAAAGTGGATCTGGTGAAGCAAATAAGAAAAAAGTTGCAAAAATCTCTAAAGATAAAATTAGAGAAATTGCTGAATTAAAAATGCCTGACCTAAATGCTGCATCTATAGAAGCTGCTATTAGCATGATTTCTGGAACAGCAAGAAGTATGGGTGTTGTAGTAGAAGACTAATTTATAAGTAGTTTATAGAAGTGGGAGGTTCTCACTAAAAACCGTTAATACCACAAGGAGGTAAAGAAATGGCTAAACAAGGTAAAAAATATCAAGAAGCAGCAAAACAAATTGATAAAATGCGATTATATGACCCAGCAGAAGCAATAGAACTTGCAAAAAAAGTTGCTACTGCTAAATTTGATGAAACTGTAGAAGCACACATAAAATTAGGTGTTGACTCAAGACACGCTGATCAACAAGTAAGAGGTGCTGTTGTATTACCACATGGTACTGGTAAAACTGTTAAAATCCTTGTATTTGCAAAGGGTGAAAAGGCAATTGAAGCTGAAAAGGCAGGAGCAGACTATGTAGGTGGAGATGAATTAGTAGCAAAGATTCAAGGTGAAAACTGGTTCGATTTTGACGTAGTAGTTGCAACTCCTGATATGATGGGTGTTGTAGGTAAATTAGGTAGAGTATTAGGACCAAAAGGTTTAATGCCAAACCCTAAGTCAGGAACAGTAACATTTGATTTAGTAAAAGCTGTTAATGAGATTAAAGCTGGTAAAGTTGAGTACAGATTGGATAAAACAAATATTATCCATGTGCCAATTGGAAAAGCTTCATTCGAAAAAGAAAAATTAGTAGATAACTTTAGAACATTATTAGATGCTATTGTAAAAGCAAAGCCAGCGGCTGCTAAAGGACAATACTTAAAGAGTATTACAGTAACAGCGACAATGAGCCCTGGAATTAAAGTTAACCCAGTTAAGGTAATGGAATAATTTACTTGTTATAAAGCAAGAATTAACCGTTGACATATATCAAATTTATTGATAAAATTATTTACGTTGTTAAATTTGAATATTTTGCCGTAGATAGTAGGTGCTAATGCTTAAACATCCTACCGAGGCTTTGAATAAATAAAATCAAAGGTCTCGTTATGTCTATGAAAAGGCAAAATGAGGCCTTATTTTAATAAAACGGCAAAGTACGGTGTAAATAATTAAAAAGGAGGTGGATCCCCTAATGGCAAAAGCAATTGACATTAAAAAAGAAGTAGTAGCGGAAATTACTGATAAACTTCAAAGATCTGCTGCAGCTGTAGTAGTAGATTATAGAGGCTTAAAGGTAGAGGAAGTAACAGAGCTTAGAAAGCAATGTAGGGAAAAAGGTCTTGAGTATAAGGTGTATAAAAACACTTTAACTAGAATGGCTGCTGAAAATGCAGGTATGAACGAACTTGTACAAGAGTTAGTAGGACCTAACGCAATTGTATTTAGCTATGATGATCCTGTAGCTGCTGCTAAAATTGCAAGTGAATTTGCAAAAACTCATAAAAACTTAGAGTTAAAAGCCGGGATTGTAGAAGGCGTACTTTATAAAGAAGATAAGCTTACAGAGTTTGCTTCTATTCCATCAAGAGAAGAGCTTATTGCAAAACTTCTTGGAAGCTTCAAGGCTCCATTATCAAACTTTGCTTACTTAGTTAAAGCAATCATTGATAAAAAAGAGGCAGAAGGACAAGCGTAATAGGATTAATTTAAAACAATAAAAATTATAAAAATGAAATGGAAAAGCGGAGGTGCTTGTAATGACAATTGAACAAATTTTAGAAGCAATTGAGAATATGAAAGTATTAGAATTAAACGAGTTAGTTAAAGCAGCTGAAGAAAAATTCGGAGTATCAGCATCAGCTCCAGTAGTAGTTGGAGGAGCAGTAGCTGGAGGAGCAGTAGCTGAAGAACAAACAGAATTTGAAGTAGTTCTTGAAAGTGCTGGTGCATCTAAAATCAACGTAATCAAAGTAGTAAGAGAATTAACAGGTCTTGGATTAAAAGAAGCTAAAGAAGTTGTAGATGGCGCTCCTAAGACATTAAAAGAAGGCGTAGCTAAAGAAGAAGCTGATCAAATTAAAGCTAAATTAGAAGAAGCAGGCGCAACTGTAACAGTTAAGTAATTAATCTTTTATAATTAAAAAGGGACTCCAGGAAACTGGAGTACCTTTTTGTATTTTTTCAAAAAAATAACCTCCTGCTTTCGCCAGAGGTTGTAATAAATAAATTTCGACAATAAATATTAATCTTTTCTAAATTATACTATAATTTTCAAAAAAACGCTAGTGTTATGTTAAACAAATATTAAAAAGTATTTAAACCCATAGAAATAAAATATTGACAACTTGACAACCCTATGGTAGAATTATAAATTGCATACTAGTCTTTAATTTAGAGTTTTTTTATTGGCACTAGTATAAAAAAAAGCTAAAAGGCAATAGTATAGGAATAGTTATATATGGAAAAAAAACCATAAAGTATAAAAGCATTTGGATATTTTAAGGATAGAACTACATTGATGCAAATTTTCTAATAGTTGAGTGCTTTTAAAAGAAGCAGGAGGTTAGAAATATTTTGAGCTTTTGAAGTTTTTAACGAAATTTAGAGAATTAAGTGCGACATTGAGCGTTGCGAAAGCAATAGCGGAATTTTATATTACAAGGGGTGAATTGTATGATGCCACATCCTGTCCAGCTCGGTAAGAAAACTAGAATGAGCTATGCACAAATTGATGAGGTTTTAGAAATGCCTAATCTTATCGAACTGCAGAAAGAATCCTATCAATGGTTTCTAGATGAAGGATTAAAAGAGGTTTTCAATGATGTTTCACCAATTGAAGACTATACAGGTAATCTTATCTTAGAGTTTGTTGACTATTCACTTGATGAAAAACCAAAGTACGATATCGAAGATTCAAAGGAACGAGACGTTACATACGCGGCACCATTAAAAGTAAAGGTTAGGCTAATCAATAAGGCAACTGGAGAAGTTAAGGAGCAAGAGGTCTTTATGGGAGATTTTCCTTTAATGACTGATACTGGAACCTTTATTATTAATGGAGCAGAAAGGGTAATTGTTAGTCAGCTAGTACGTTCTCCAGGAGTGTATTATAGTAGAGAGTTTGATAAAACCGGAAAACAACTTTTCTCTGCTACCGTTATTCCTAATAGAGGAGCATGGCTTGAATATGAAACAGATTCTAATGAAATAGTATCTGTAAGAATTGATCGTACTCGTAAACAACCTGTTACAGTACTACTTAGAGCATTAGGTTATGGATCGGATACTCAAATAAAGGAATTGTTAGGTGAAGATGAACGTTTATTAACTACACTTGAAAAGGATAGTACTAAAACTACAGATGAAGCATTATTAGAAATATATAAGAAATTACGTCCAGGCGAACCACCTACAGTTGAAAATGCTAAGTCTTTATTAAATACTTTATTTTTTGATCCTAAACGATATGACTTAGCTAAAGTAGGTAGATATAAGTTTAATAAAAAGCTATCATTGGCTAATAGAATTCTGGGCAAACGTGCAGCTAGTAATATAGTAGATCCAAATACTGGAGAGATATTAGTAGAAGAAGGTACTAAGATAGATCGTGATATGTCTATATTTATACAAGATTCTGGTATAAATGAGGTGCTAGTCTATGTAGAAGATAATAAACAAATAAAGGTTTTAGGAAATCATTTCGTTAATATCAAGAAACATGTTCCATTTAATATAGACGAATTAAAAATTACTGGTAAGGTTTATTATCCAGTTCTTAAGGAAATTCTTGATACCTTTAATACAGAGAATGAAATTAAAGAGGCTATTAAAGAGAGAATGAGAGAACTTTCTCCAAGACATATTATTGTTGCAGATATTGTAGCTTCTATAAGTTATGAGTTTAACTTAGCTCATGAAACTGGTAATGTGGATGACATTGACCATTTAGGAAACAGAAGATTACGTTCTGTTGGAGAACTTTTACAAAACCAATTTAGGATTGGACTTTCTCGTATGGAAAGAGTTGTAAAAGAGCGTATGACTATACAAGATGTTGATCTCGCAACACCGCAGGCTCTGATTAATATTAGGCCAGTAGCGGCATCAATTAAGGAGTTTTTTGGAAGTTCACAATTATCACAGTTTATGGATCAAACTAATCCTTTAGCGGAATTAACCCATAAACGAAGATTATCAGCTTTAGGACCAGGAGGACTTTCAAGGGAAAGAGCTGGATTTGAGGTTCGTGACGTTCATCACTCCCACTATGGACGCATGTGTCCAATTGAAACTCCAGAGGGACCTAATATAGGACTTATTAACTCATTAAGTACCTATGCAAGAGTCAACGAATATGGATTTATTGAATCACCTTATCGAAAACTAGATAAAAAGAGAAATGTTGTAACTAATGACATTGAGTACTTAACTGCTGATGAAGAAGATCTACTAATTATAGCCCAAGCAAATGAACCTTTAGATGAAGAGGGTAGATTTGTAAATAAGAGAGTAACTTGTAGAACCCATTTCGGTGGTATAGATGTTATGCCAGCTAATGAGGTAGACTATATGGATGTATCACCTAAACAAGTAGTGTCCGTTGCTACCGCTATGATTCCTTTCCTTGAAAATGATGATGCTAACCGTGCCTTAATGGGATCAAACATGCAACGTCAGGCAGTACCCCTTCTAATTACCGATGCTCCAATTATCGGTACAGGAATGGAATATCAATCTGCAAAGGATTCAGGAGTTGTTGTTGTAGCTAGACATAGTGGTATTGTAGATAAGGTAGCATCTAATGAAATTGTAATTAAAAGAGATGATAATGGCCAGAAAGAGCGCTATAAACTATTGAAATTTAAGCGGTCTAATCAGGGAACCTGCATCAATCAACGTCCTATTGTAAATAAAGGTGAAGTGGTTAAGGCTGGAGATGTAATAGCAGACGGTCCTTCTACAAATCAAGGAGAAATTGCCCTTGGCAGAAACTGTTTAATAGGATTTATGACTTGGGAAGGTTATAATTACGAAGATGCTATATTAATTAATGAAAAGTTAGTAAAAGAAGATGCTTTAACCTCTATACATATTGAGGAATATGAGGCGGAGGCAAGAGATACTAAATTAGGTCCTGAGGAAATAACAAGAGATATTCCGAATGTTGGAGAAGAAGCCCTAAAGGATCTAGATGAAAGAGGAATAATCCGAATTGGTGCTGAAGTTCAGTCTGGAGATATTTTGGTTGGTAAGGTTACGCCAAAAGGAGAGACCGAACTTACGGCTGAGGAAAGACTTCTAAGAGCAATCTTTGGAGAAAAGGCAAGAGAAGTAAGAGATACTTCTTTAAAAGTACCACACGGTGAATCTGGTATCATCGTAGATATTAAAGTATTCTCTCGTGAAAATGGAGATGAATTACCTCCAGGAGTAAATGAGCTTGTAAGGGCATATATTGCTAAAAAGAGAAAAATCAATGTTGGGGACAAAATGGCTGGTCGCCATGGTAATAAGGGGGTTATCTCTAGGGTACTTCCAGCAGAGGATATGCCATTCTTAGCTGATGGTACTCCACTAGAAATAGTTCTTAACCCATTAGGCGTACCATCTCGTATGAATATTGGTCAGGTACTTGAAGTGCATTTAGGGTTAGCTGCTAAAACCTTAGGTTGGCAAGTTGCTACACCAGTATTTGACGGTGCTAACGAGCATGATATTATGGATGCATTAGAAATAGCAGGTTATTCAAGAAGTGGAAAGGTAAAATTATACGATGGAAGAACAGGTGAGTCCTTCGATAATGATGTAACCGTAGGATATATGTATATGCTTAAGTTACATCACCTTGTTGATGATAAGATTCATGCTAGAAGTACAGGTCCGTACTCATTGGTTACACAACAACCATTAGGTGGTAAAGCTCAATTTGGTGGTCAAAGATTTGGTGAGATGGAGGTATGGGCACTTGAAGCTTATGGTGCTGCCCACACACTTCAAGAAATCTTGACTGTAAAATCTGACGACGTAATAGGTCGTGTTAAAACCTATGAATGCATTGTTAAAGGTGAAAATATACCTGAACCAGGAGTGCCAGAGTCCTTTAAAGTATTAATTAAGGAATTACAAAGTTTATGCTTAGATGTAAAGGTATTAACAGAAGAAGATTCTGAAATTGAGATTAAGGAATCTGTAGAAGATGATAGTAGTGAGCTTAATATGGAATATGCAGATTTTGGCTATGAGGCAGAAGAAGTTGCTGAGCAGCCAGACACAAATGAAGAGGAACAAGACTCTGACATCGACTATATGACAGAAGAAGATTTTGAAAGCCCAGATCAAGATATAGAGTTTGATGCAAAGTACCTAGATGATGATTTTAATTCCTATGATGACTTTTAAATAGTCGGATGCGATTTTAATTCCTATGATGACTTTTAAATAGTCGGTTAAGTTAATAAGGAAGCTTAGTAGACTATATAGAAGGGAGAGAAACTCCTTGTACGAATTAAATAATTTTGAATCAATTAGAATAGCTTTGGCTTCTCCAGAAAAGATTAGACAGTGGTCTAAGGGAGAAGTAAAAAAACCTGAAACTATTAATTATAGAACATTGAAGCCAGAAAAAGAAGGTCTGTTTTGCGAAAAAATATTTGGACCTACTAAGGACTGGGAATGTCATTGCGGAAAATATAAAAGGGTTAGATACAAAGGGGTTGTATGTGATCGTTGTGGCGTTGAAGTAACAAAATCTAAAGTAAGAAGAGAGAGAATGGGGCATATAGAGCTTGCTGCCCCTGTCTCCCATATTTGGTATTTCAAAGGAATACCAAGTAGAATGGGATTGCTTTTAGATATGTCACCTAGATCTTTAGAAAAGGTATTGTACTTTGCAGCCTATATTGTAATCGATCCAGGTGAAACTGCCTTGACGGAAAAACAGGTTTTAACAGAGAAGGAATACAGCGAAGCCATTGAAAAATATGGCAGTAACAGCTTCAAAGCTGGAATGGGAGCAGAGGCAGTTAAGAAACTGCTAGAGAATATAGACCTTGAGGGACTATATAAAGATTTAAGACACAAGTTAAAGGAAAGTACCGGACAAAAAAGAGTACGTACTATTAGAAGATTAGAAGTAGTTGATGCATTTAAACATTCAGGAAATTTACCAGAATGGATGATATTAGATGTAGTCCCGGTTATACCACCAGATTTAAGACCAATGGTTCAATTAGACGGTGGACGTTTTGCTACTTCTGACTTAAATGACTTATATAGAAGAGTAATTAACCGTAATAATCGACTAAAAAGATTATTAGATTTAGGAGCACCAGATATTATTGTGCGAAATGAAAAAAGAATGCTTCAAGAAGCAGTGGATGCACTTATAGACAATGGTAGAAGAGGTAAACCTGTTACAGGTCCTGGAAATAGACCATTGAAATCACTCTCCGATATGTTGAAAGGAAAACAAGGTCGTTTCCGTCAAAATTTATTAGGTAAACGTGTAGATTACTCTGGCCGTTCTGTTATTGTTGTTGGTCCTGAACTTAAGTTTTATCAATGTGGATTACCTAAAAAAATGGCACTAGAGTTATTTAAACCATTTGTTATGAAAAAGCTAGTTGAAGAAAACCACGCTCACAATATAAAAAGTGCAAAAAGGATGGTAGAGAAGGTTAAGCCAGAAGTTTGGGATGTACTCGAAGAAGTAATTAGGGAACATCCAGTGCTTCTTAACCGTGCCCCTACGCTGCACAGACTTGGTATCCAAGCTTTTGAACCAGTACTAGTAGAAGGAAAGGCTATTAAACTTCATCCATTAGTATGTACTGCATATAATGCAGACTTCGATGGTGACCAGATGGCAGTTCACGTACCTTTGTCTGTAGAAGCTCAGGCAGAAGCTAGATTCTTAATGCTTGCGCCTAATAATATTTTAGCACCTAAGGATGGTCAACCGATTACAACACCAACTCAGGATATGATACTCGGAAGCTACTATTTAACTATAGAGCGAGAGGGTGCCAAAGGTGAAGGAATGGTGTTTAAAGACTTTGAAGAAATGCTAATGGCCTATGCAAATGATGTTGTTAGCTTACATGCTAAAGTAAAGGTAAGAATGAAACTTCACAAGGATGACCCAGGTAAATTAGTTGAAAGCACTGTTGGAAGATTCATATTTAATGAAGAAATTCCTCAAAACTTAGGTTTTGTTGATCGTAAGAAGGATCCATATGCACTAGAAGTTGATTTCCTATGTGATAAAAAGGCATTAGGAAAAGTTATAGACAAGTGCTTTAGGAAACATGGAAATACAATCACTTCTGTTATGCTTGACTATATTAAGCGAATAGGATTCAAATTTTCTACCCGAGGAGCTATTACAATAGCAGTAGGAGATATGGAAGTTCCAAAAGAGAAGACAGAACTTATATCTTTGGCAGAAGAAAAGGTCGATAAGTATGAGAAGGCATTCAGAAGAGGATTGATTTCTGACGAAGAGAGATATGAAAAGGTTATTGAAACTTGGAGTGAAACTACTGAAAAGGTGACAGAAGCCTTGATGGCGAACTTGGGCTCTATGAATAATATGTTTATTATGGCACACTCTGGTGCTAGGGGTAGTAAAAACCAAATTCGTCAGCTTGGTGGTATGCGTGGTCTAATGGCCAACGCCACTGGTAAAACTGTAGAAATTCCAATTAAAGCTAACTTCCGTGAAGGACTTACAGTACTTGAGTACTTCATTTCTACCCACGGTGCTAGAAAGGGTTTAGCGGATACTGCATTACGTACTGCCGACTCTGGGTACTTAACAAGACGTTTAGTTGATGTTAGTCAGGACGTTATAATAAGAGAAATAGACTGTGGTACTGAAGATGGAAGCTTAGTTAAGGCTTTTAAAGATGGAAATGAAGTAATTGAAGAACTATACGATCGTATAGTAGGAAGATATGCACTAGAAGACATAATTAATCCTCAAACAGGAGAGGTTATTGTTCCAAAGAATGAAATGATACTAGAGGATGAAGCAGAGGAAATATGCTCTCTTGGTATTGAAGCTGTTAAGATTCGATCAACTTTAAAATGTAATACAAGACACGGAGTTTGTGCAAATTGTTATGGTAGAAACTTGGCAACTGGAGAGCCTGTTAAGGTGGGTGAGGCAGTAGGTATTATTGCTGCACAGTCCATCGGTGAACCTGGTACTCAGCTTACAATGCGTACATTCCATACCGGTGGGGTTGCAGGTGCAGATATTACCCAAGGTCTTCCAAGGGTTGAAGAACTTTTTGAAGCTAGAAAGCCAAAAGGACTTGCAATTATCAGTGAAACCGGAGGAACTGTTAAGATTGTTGAAACTAAGAAAAAACGTGAAGTTGTAATTACTGATGAACACGGGGAAAGCATAAACTACACTATTCCTTATGGATCAAGACTAAATGTAAGAGATGGAGCAGTTTTAGAGCCTGGAGATGAAATTACAGATGGTTCAGTCAATCCACATGATATTTTAAGAATTAAGGGCGTGGCTGGTGTACAAAACTATATTATTAAAGAAGTGCAAAGAGTATATCGTCTACAGGGTGTTGATATTAATGATAAACATATCGAAGTAATTGTACGTCAAATGTTAAATAAGGTAAAAATTGAAGAGGCAGGGGATTCAAATCTATTGCCAGGAAGTTTAGAGACAATATTTGCATTTGAAGAGGAAAATGCTAAAGTAGTTACCGAAGGTGGAGAGCCAGCTGAGGGTAAACCAGTATTATTAGGAATTACAAAAGCATCTCTTGCCACAGAATCATTCCTATCTGCTGCTTCTTTCCAAGAAACTACTAGAGTATTAACGGAAGCTGCAATTAAAGGGAAAGAAGATCACCTAATTGGTCTTAAGGAAAATGTAATTATTGGTAAACTTATTCCAGCAGGAACTGGAATGAAGCGATATAAAAATATTGCCCTAAATACCGAGAAAACAGAAGTTGAAGTAATCAATGAAATTAGTGATGATACAATAAATGAATGCTTATAGTTTAGAAATAAATAGTTGACACATATTTTAACAAGTGTTAAAATATTAAAGTGTGTTAATTAAAAGTTGACTTTTTTATGGTCTGGGAGATGATATCATCTCCCAGGTATTTAAAAAGGGAGGAAACTTTTCATGTTAGAAAATTTAGAAGTCCAAAACAAGATTGTTGGGATTAAACAATCCACTAAAGCATTAAACCAAGACAAAGTAAAAATTTTATTTGTTGCAGAGGATGCAGATAATCATTTACTACAACATATGAAGCAGATTGCGAAGGAAAAAAATGTCGAAGTGGTTCATGTTGATTCCATGAAAAAGCTAGGAAAAGCCTGCGGTATTGATGTAGGTGCAGCTGTTGCTGCAATTTTAAAGTAACTGATTACACAATACAACTTAGGTAAAGACAGTTTATCTGTAGCATGTCTATCAGATAAATCTTTTATTTTATTTAAACCTTTACTATTGGAAGGAGGTGCAATAGATGCCAACAATTAGCCAGTTAGTACGTAAGGGAAGAAAGCAAGAAGAGTACAAATCAACAGCCCCAGCGTTACAAAAAGGAATGAACTCCTTAAGAAAAAGAACAACTGACTTAAGTTCACCACAAAAAAGAGGAGTTTGTACTGCTGTTAAAACTGTTACTCCTAAAAAACCTAACTCAGCCCTAAGAAAGGTAGCTAGGGTTAGATTAACAAATGGTATTGAAGTAACAGCTTATATCCCAGGTATTGGTCATAACCTACAAGAACACAGTGTTGTTCTAATTAGAGGTGGAAGAGTAAAAGACTTACCAGGGGTTAGATACCATATTGTTAGAGGTGCATTAGATACAGCAGGAGTTGCTAATAGAATGCAATCAAGATCTAAATATGGTGCTAAGAGACCTAAAGCAGCTAAGAAGTAATTGATATCGGAGCGGTTATTAATATAGACTTCACCTATTTAGTTTATAAATAAGTGATACAATATAAAAACAGCGCACTACGGCAATAGTTAATTGTCGAGTACCGATGAACAACTCTATTTATTATTGAGGAGGGAAGAAAAGTGCCAAGAAAAGGAAATGTACCTAAAAGAGAAGTATTACCTGATCCATTATACGGTAGCAAGGTAATATCAAAATTAATCAATGCTATTATGCTAGATGGTAAAAAGGGTATTGCACAAAAAATCGTTTATGATGCTCTAGAGCTAGTACACGAAAGAACAGGTGAAGATGCACTGGAAGTATTTGAAAAGGCTATGAACAACATTATGCCTGTACTAGAAGTTAAGGCTAGACGTGTTGGAGGATCCAACTATCAAGTACCAATAGAAGTAAGACCTGAGAGAAGACAAACATTAGGACTTAGATGGTTAGTAAACTATACTAGAGCTAGAGGCGAAAAAGGTATGGTTGAAAGACTAGCTAAGGAAATTATAGATGCATCTAATAGTACTGGTGCAACTGTTAAAAAGAAAGAAGATACACACAAAATGGCAGAAGCTAACAAGGCCTTTGCACACTACAGATGGTAAAAAAATGCTTATAAAGGCATTTTGCATATGCTATCTGTAGAAGGGTCACAAGCTACAGATTTGCATGAGAGGAGGATTACTGTGCCAAGGCAAACTTCACTTGAGAATACAAGAAATATTGGCATAATGGCGCATATTGACGCCGGAAAAACAACAACTACTGAAAGAATTTTGTTCTATGCAGGTAAAATCCGTAAAGTTGCTGAAACTCATGAGGGTGGAGCGCAAATGGACTGGATGGAACAAGAAAAAGAAAGAGGTATCACTATTACTTCAGCGGCTACAACATGTCACTGGAAAGATCATAAAATAAATGTTATTGACACACCAGGTCACGTGGACTTTACTGTAGAAGTAGAACGTTCACTAAGAGTACTTGATGGTTCTGTAGCAGTATTTTGTGCTAAAGGTGGAGTAGAACCTCAATCTGAAACTGTTTGGAGACAAGCGGATAAATATAGAGTACCAAGAATCGCATTTATTAATAAAATGGATATTTTAGGTGCTGACTTCTTCCAAGCTGTAGGCATGATGAAGGATAGATTAGGTACTAATGCAGTTCCTGCTCAATTACCAATAGGTAAGGAAGATACTTTTAAAGGAATTGTTGACTTAGTTAAAATGCATGCAGTAATGTATTTAGATGATTTAGGACAACAAATGGAAATCGTAGAAATTCCTGAAGATATGAAGGAATTAGCTGCTGAATATAGAGAAAAATTGGTTGAGGCAGTATCTGAAACTGATGAAGAATTGATGATGAAATATTTAGAAGGTGAAGAGCTAACTGAAGAAGAAATCGTTAATGGACTAAGAAGAGGTACAATTAACGTTCAATTTACTCCGGTTTTCTGTGGATCATCCTATAAAAATAAAGGAGTACAATTACTTCTTGATGCTGTAGTGGCATATATGCCATCACCATTAGATATTCCAGCAATTAAAGGTATTTGTGGAGATACAGAAGAAGAAGTTGAAAGACATTCAGACGATAATGAACCATTCTCTGCTTTAGCGTTCAAAATTATGGCTGACCCTTATGTAGGAAAACTAGCTTTCTTCAGAGTTTACTCTGGAACAATTGAATCTGGTTCCTATGTTTTAAATTCAACAAAGGGTAAAAAAGAGAGAATAGGACGTATTCTTCAAATGCACGCCAATACAAGAGAAGAAATATCAACTGTTTATGCTGGAGATATTGCAGCAGCTGTAGGCCTTAAAGATACAACTACAGGAGATACATTATGTGATCCTAACAGTGCTGTTATACTAGAGTCTATGGTTTTCCCAGAGCCAGTTATCCATGTTGCGGTTGAACCAAAAACAAAAGCTGGTCAAGAAAAGATGGGTGTTGCACTTCAAAAGCTTGCAGAAGAGGACCCAACATTTAAAACTTATACAGATGAAGAAACAGGCCAAACAATTATTGCAGGTATGGGTGAACTTCACTTAGAGATTATTGTAGATAGACTTCTAAGAGAGTTTAAGGTTGAAGCAAACGTTGGTAAGCCACAGGTTGCATATAAAGAAACAATTACTCAAGCAGTAGAGGTAGAAGCTAAGTACTCTCGTCAGTCTGGTGGTCGTGGACAATACGGTCATGCTAAGATCCGTTTAACACCTCAAGAACCAGGCAAAGGATACGAATTTGTTAACAGTGTTGTTGGTGGAGCTATTCCAAGAGAATATATCCCAGCTGTTGATGCAGGTATCCAAGGAGCTATGGAAAGTGGTATTCTTGGAGGCTATGAAGTTGTTGACGTTAAGGTTGAACTTTATGATGGTTCTTACCACGAAGTCGACTCTTCAGAAATGGCATTTAAGATTGCTGGTTCTATGGCATTTAAAGACGGTATGAAAAAAGCGAAACCAGTATTATTAGAACCATATGTGAAGGTTGAAGTTACTACACCTGAAGATTATATGGGGGATGTTATTGGTGACCTTAACTCAAGACGTGGTAAGATTGAAGGTATGGAAGCGAGAACAAATGGTATGCAGGTTATAAAATCATATGTACCATTATCTGAAATGTTTGGTTATGCAACTGATCTTCGTTCTAAGACACAAGGACGTGCAGTATACTCAATGCACTTTGATCATTACGAAGCAGTACCGGCAAGCATTGCTGAAAAAATTACTGCTGGTAAGTAATATAAAGTTTTTAATAATAGAATAGCAGATAAGATATTTTGTTCTGCTATTCTAACATATATAATAAATTTAAATTGTATATTAAGGAGGAAAATAAGAATGGCAAAGGCAAAATTTGATAGAAGTAAACCACATGTTAATATTGGAACAATTGGACACGTTGACCATGGTAAAACAACATTAACAGCAGCGATCACAAATACATTAAATGTAAGATACGGAACAGGTGCAGCTGTAGCGTTTGATAAAATTGACAAGGCACCAGAAGAAAGAGAAAGAGGAATCACAATTTCTACATCACACGTAGAGTACGAAACACCAAACAGACACTACGCACACGTAGACTGTCCAGGTCACGCTGACTATGTAAAGAACATGATTACAGGAGCAGCGCAAATGGATGGAGCAATCTTAGTATGTTCAGCAGCAGATGGTCCAATGCCACAAACAAGAGAGCACATTCTATTATCAAGACAGGTAGGGGTACCATACATCGTAGTATTCTTAAACAAATGTGATATGGTAGATGACGAAGAGTTATTAGAACTAGTAGAAATGGAAGTAAGAGACTTACTTAACGAATACGAATTTCCAGGAGATGATACACCAATCATCAGAGGATCAGCATTACAAGCATTAAACAATCCAGAAGGACCATGGGGAGATAAGATCGTAGAATTATTCGAGCAAATCGACACATACGTTCCAGAACCAGTAAGAGCAACAGACAAAACATTCCTAATGCCAGTAGAGGACGTATTCTCAATTACAGGTAGAGGAACAGTAGCAACAGGAAGAGTAGAAAGAGGAGTAATAAAAGTACAAGACGAAGTAGAACTTGTAGGAATTGCAGAAGAATCAAGAAAAGTAGTAGTAACAGGAGTAGAGATGTTCAGAAAGTTATTAGACCAAGCACAAGCTGGAGATAACGTAGGATTACTATTAAGAGGAATCCAAAGAACAGAGATTCAAAGAGGACAAGTATTATGTAAACCAGGAACAATTAAGCCACATACAAAGTTCAAAGCAGAAGTATACGTATTAAAGAAAGAAGAAGGTGGAAGACATACACCATTCTTTGATGGATACAGACCACAATTCTACTTTAGAACAACAGACGTAACAGGATCAACAAAATTACCAGAAGGAATGGAAATGGTAATGCCAGGAGATAACGTTACAATGGAAATCGAATTAATTCACCCAATCGCTATTGAAGAAGGACTAAGATTTGCTATTCGTGAAGGTGGAAGAACAGTTGGATCTGGAGTAGTTGCTTCTATTATAGAATAATTAAATAACTAATAATATATACAAATTTAGAAGAAGGGTTAGCTCTTCTTCTAAATTTGCATTATGTGAAATAAAAATAATTATAAAAATGAAAAAAGAGTTGAAAAAAGACTTGAAATTTACAACAGTATATTATAAAATATATTAGTGTGTTAAGAGGCGATGATGTGAAAGGTTGCCCAAAGGGGAAATTTTCACTGAGCATGTCTTGATCAAAGAATCGGGCGACAAGGCCTAATTGTCCTGTTTTTTAAAAACATATCAACACACCCGGGACAGTGTATCATGGCCTGAGTCGTACGTAAAGGAAATCACGTGCGATGAGAAGGAGGGAAATTAAATGGCTAAAGGCAATCAGAAAATCAGAATCAGATTAAAAGCATATGATCACAAAGCATTAGATCAATCTGCTGAAAAAATTGTTGAAACAGCTAAAAGAAGTGGAGCAGAGGTATCCGGTCCAGTACCATTACCAACTGAAAAACAAGTTATCACTATTCTAAGAGCTGTTCACAAGTACAAAGATTCTAGAGAACAGTTTGAAATGAGAACACATAAGAGATTAATTGATATCTTAAACCCAACTCCAAAAACTGTTGATTCATTAATGAGATTAGATTTACCAGCAGGAGTTGACATTGAAATTAAGTTATAAACTCAATAGAGCTAAGATAAAGAGATGGATATTCATCCTATCTTAGAATGATTAGCAAGAGCTAATCCTCTGTAAGATTAATAGGAGGTGTAGATATGAAAGGTTTAATAGGAAGAAAAATTGGGATGACACAAATGTTTGATGAAATCGGTCTTGTTATTCCAGTAACAGTAATTGAAATTGAATCAAACGTTGTAACACAAGTAAAAACTATTGAAAAAGACGGCTACAATGCTCTTCAAGTTGGACATGGGGATGTTAGAGAAAAAAATATTAACAAACCACAAAAAGGTCATCTTGATAAAGCAGGGGTAGGTCCAAAGAGAACTCTACAAGAATTTAGAGTAGAAAGTACTGAAGGATTTACTGCTGGTCAAGAGTTAAAAGCGGATCTTTTTAAGGCAGGAGATAAGGTTGATGTTTCTGGAGTATCTAAAGGTAAAGGATTCCAAGGTACTATTAAGAGACATAACCAAAGTAGAGGACCTATGAGTCATGGTTCTAGATATCATAGAGGACCAGGATCAATGGGAGCAGCATCATACCCAGCAAGAGTATTTAAAGGTAAAAACCTTCCAGGGCATATGGGTAGTGAAAATGTAACAATTCAAAATCTTGAAGTTGTTAAAGTGGATGTTGAAAGAAATCTGTTAATTGTAAAAGGTGCGGTGCCAGGTCCAAAGAAAGGCCTAATAACAATTAACGAAAGTATAAAGCAAGGTAAATAATCTGGCAAGAGGAAGGAGGATGTAAAATGCCTAAAGTAGCTATATATAACGTTTCAGGACAACAAGTTAGCGAAATTGAATTAAATGACAGTGTGTTCGGAGTAGAAGTAAATGAACATGCAATGTACGAGGTTGTAAAAAACCAACTAGCAAATAAAAGACAAGGAACACAATCAGCAAAGACAAGAGCTGAGGTAAGAGGTGGCGGTAGAAAACCTTGGAAACAAAAAGGAACAGGTAGAGCTCGTGTAGGAAGTATCCGTTCACCATTATGGGTTGGTGGAGGTACTGTATTTGCACCAAAGCCAAGAGATTACAGCTACACAATACCAAAGAAAGTAAGAAGATTAGCAATGAAATCTGCACTTACTTCAAAGGTAAACAGCAATGAAATAATAGTATTAGATGAATTAAGCTTAGAAACTCCAAAAACAAAGGAAATGGTAAACATCCTTAAAAACTTAAATGTGGATAAGAAAGCTCTTATCGTAATGAGCGAAAAGAGTGAGGCTGTTATCAAATCGGCTCAAAATATTCCTGGAGTACAAACAGCATTAGTTAACACAATAAACGTGTATGATATCTTAAAATATGACAAGTTCATTATTACAAAGGATGCTGTTCAAAAAGTGGAGGAGGTGTACGCATAATGACAAATCCACATGATATTATTCTAAAGCCTGTAATTACTGAAAACAGTATGGACGATATGGCTAATAAAAAGTATACATTTGTTGTTAGCAAAAAAGCTAATAAAATCGAAGTTAAACAAGCAGTTGAAAAAATCTTCGGTGTAAAAGTGGAAAAAGTAAACACCATGAATATGATTGGTAAAGTAAAAAGAATGGGCGCGAAAGAAGGAAAACGTGCTGACTGGAAAAAGGCTATTGTAACATTAACACCAGAGAGTAAAGAAATTGAATTCTTCGAAGGTATGTAATTAGCCGATCTGGAATAAGAAGGAGGGAAACCGAAATGTCTATTAAGAAGTTAAAACCTACTTCACCTGCGAGAAGACAAATGACTGTTTCTACTTTTGAAGAAATAACTAGAGTTGAACCAGAAAAGTCATTATTAGAACCTATTAAAAAAAGCGGTGGTAGAAACTCATACGGTAGAATTACTGTACGTCATAGAGGTGGCGGAGCAAGAAGACATTATAGAATTATTGACTTTAAGAGAAATAAAGATGGTATACCTGCAAAGGTTGCAACAATTGAGTATGATCCAAATAGAAGTGCTAATATAGCATTATTACACTATGTTGATGGTGAGAAAAGATATATTATAGCTCCACAAGGATTAAAAGTTGGGGATATGTTAGAATCTGGATCAAATGCAGATATTAAGATTGGTAATGCACTACCACTTCAAAATATGCCTGTTGGTACGATTATACACAATATCGAAATGAAGCCTGGAAAAGGTGGTCAGCTTGTTAGATCAGCTGGAAACTCAGCGCAGCTAATGGCTAAAGAAGGCAAACACGCTCTAGTAAGACTACCATCTGGTGAAGTAAGATATCTTCCAGTAAATTGTAAAGCAACAGTTGGTCAAGTTGGTAATCAAGAGCATGAAAATATTACAATCGGAAAAGCAGGTAGAAAAAGAAACATGGGTATTAGACCTACAGTTAGAGGATCTGCAATGAACCCTAATGACCATCCACACGGTGGTGGAGAAGGTAGATCACCTATTGGACGACCAGCTCCTGTTACACCATGGGGTAAACCTGCACTTGGATACAAAACTCGTGATAAGAAAAAAGCTTCAAATAAGATGATTGTATCAAGAAGAAAGAAATAGGATAAAATCCTAGAATGGTAAGCAACTGAAGGGAGGAAAAGTAATGAGCAGATCGCTTAAAAAAGGACCTTTTGTTCACCAAGGACTTCTTAAGAAAATAGAAGAGATGAACGATAAGAACGAAAAAAAGGTAATTAAGACATGGTCTAGGGCGTCCACAATTTTCCCACAAATGATCGGTCATACAATTGCTGTTCATGACGGAAGAAAACACGTTCCAGTATATGTTACTGAAGATATGGTAGGTCATAAGCTTGGAGAGTTCGCTCTAACAAGAACTTATAGAGGCCATGATGATAACGAAAAAACAACTAAGAGAAAATAATTAAGATTTTCTATAAGGAAGGAGGTAGTTGTTGTGGAAGCAAGAGCAATCGTTAGATACGTAAGAATCGCTCCTAGAAAGGCACAACAAGTAGTTGACCTTGTAAGAGGTAAAAAGGTTGATGAAGCATTAGCAATTTTGAAGTATACTCCAAAGGCAGCAGCTCCAATCGTTGAGAAGTTAGTAAAGTCTGCTATCGCCAATGCTGAAAACAATAATAACATGGACATAGATCGTTTGTATATTTCTGAGATATATGCAAATCAAGGACCAACAATGAAGAGATTCAGACCAAGAGCTATGGGTCGTGCAACAACTATTAGAAAAAGAACTAGTCACATCGAGGTTGTATTGAAGGAAAAATAAGGCTTAAGGAGGGAAAAGAATGGGTCAAAAAGTAAATCCACATGGATTGCGTGTTGGTGTCATTAAGGACTGGGATACAAAATGGTATGCCAACAAAAGAGACTTCGGAGATCTTCTTGTAGAAGATAATAACATTCGTAAATTTGTTAAGAAAAAGCTTTTCTTATCTGGAATTGCTAAGATTGAAATAGAAAGAGCAGCTAATAATAGAGTTAAAGTAAACGTTCACACAGCTAAACCAGGAATGGTTATAGGTAAGGGTGGCCAAGGCGTTGAAGACTTAAGAAAAGATATTGAAAAGTTAACTAAAAAGAGCGTTGCTGTAAACGTAGTAGAAGTAAAACGTCCAGAAACAGATGCACAATTAGTAGCTGAAAACATTGCTTTCCAACTTGAAAGAAGGGTTTCATTTAGAAGAGCAATGAAGCAAGCTATGCAAAGAGCGGTTAAATCTGGTGCAAAGGGTATTAAAGTATCCACATCAGGTAGACTTGGCGGAGCTGAGATGGCGCGTACAGAAGGATATAATCAAGGAAACGTACCACTACACACATTAAGAGCAGATATCGATTATGGATTTGCAGAAGCTGATACTACCTATGGTAAATTAGGAGTAAAGGTTTGGATATACAAAGGAGAAGTACTTCCTACTAAAGGAAAAGTAGCTTCTATGGGTGATAATCAAGAAAAACAAGAAAATAATGATAAAAATACAAGAGGTAGAAGAAGAGAAGCGAAATAAGTGTAATGCCTTTCGGGAAGGAGGAATAGTTCATGTTAATGCCTAAAAGAGTTAAACGAAGAAGAGTGCATAGAGGAAAAATGAGAGGTCAAGCCCACAAAGGGAACACTGTTTCCTATGGTGACTTCGGCTTAATGGCAATGGAGCCTGCATGGATTACTTCAAATCAAATTGAAGCAGCGCGTATTGCGATGACAAGATATATTAAAAGAGGGGGTAAAGTTTGGATTAAAATTTTCCCTCACAAACCTGTTACTAAAAAACCAGCTGAGACTCGTATGGGTGCCGGGAAAGGTTCACCAGAATATTGGGTAGCAGTTGTAAAACCGGGAAGAATTATGTTCGAACTTTCAGGTGTTTCTGAAGAAAGAGCGAGAGAAGCTATGAGACTTGCTGCACATAAACTCCCAATTAAATGTAAGTTTGTAGCACGTGAAGATCAAGAAGTAAAGGGTGGTGAAGCTAATGAAAACTAAAGAAATGAGAGATATGACTAATGTTGAATTAGATCAAAGGCTGACAGAATTAAAAGGTGAATTATTTAATTTACGTTTTCAATTAGCAACAGGCCAGCTTGAAAACCCTTTGAGAATTAGAAATGTTCGTAAGGATATTGCTAGAATCAAAACAATCATTAGGGAAAATGAATTAAAGCAGGCAAGAGCGTAATATATAAAGTTCACAAGGAAGGAGGCCAATCTCGTGGAAAGAAATTTAAGAAAAACAAGAGTAGGTCGAGTTGTAAGCGATAAAATGGATAAAACAATTGTTGTTTTAGTTGAAGATTTTGTTCGACATCCATTATACGGAAAAGCCGTTAAAAGAACAAAAAAATTCAAAGCTCATGATGAAATGAATGAGTGTGGAATTGGTGATCGTGTAAGAATTATGGAAACCAAACCATTATCTAAGGATAAGAGATGGAGATTAGTTAAAATTGTAGAAAAAGCTAAGTAGGATAAGTAGCGAAGGGAGGTATTGTCATGATACAACAAGAATCACGTCTTAAAGTTGCTGATAACTCTGGAGCAAAGGAATTACTTTGTATTCGTGTATTAGGTGGAACAAGAAGAAGATACGCTAATATTGGTGATGTAATCGTTTGTTCGGTTAAAAGTGCAACACCAGGCGGAGTTGTTAAAAAAGGACAAGTCGTTAAAGCTGTAGTAGTAAGAACTAAGAGCACTACAAGAAGAAAAGATGGAAGCTATATTAAGTTCGATGAAAATGCTGCGGTTGTAATCAAAGATGATAAACAACCTACAGGAACACGTATATTTGGACCAGTAGCAAGAGAACTTAGAGATAAAAACTTTATGAAAATAGTATCATTAGCTCCGGAAGTACTATAGTCGAGGAGGTGTTTTAAGTGCACGTTAAGAAGGGCGATACAGTAGTAGTTATAACTGGAAAAGATAAAGGCAAAAAAGGAAAAGTACTTCAAGTACTACCAAAGAAAAATAGAGTAATTGTTGAAGGTGTAAATATGGTAACTAAGCACCAAAAGCCGAATCAACAAATGCAACAAGGTGGAATAATCCATCAAGAAGCAGCAATTAATGCATCAAATATAATGCTTTGGGATAAAAAAGCTAACCAAGGTGTTAGAGTAGGATATAAATTTTTAGCTAATGGTGAAAAAGTAAGAGTAAGTAAAAAGACCGGCGAAGTAATCGACTAAGGATATATGAAAGGAGGTCCGCTTGAGCATGGCTAGACTTAAAGATATGTATAAAAGTGAAATTGCTCCTAGTATGATGGAGAAGTTCGGATATAAAAGTGTAATGGAAATTCCAAAACTAGAAAAAATAGTAATAAATATGGGTCTTGGTAGTGAAAAAGACAACCCGAAGGCGCTTGAAGCAGCAGTTAAAGAATTAGGAATCATAGCAGGACAAAAGCCTGTAGTTACAAGAGCTAAGAAATCAGTTGCTAACTTTAAACTTCGTCAAGGAATGCCAATCGGCGCTAAAGTAACTCTAAGAGGAGAAAAAATGCATGAGTTTGCTGACAGACTATTAAACATTGCTCTTCCAAGGGTAAGAGACTTTAGAGGTGTTAATCCTAATGCTTTTGATGGTAGAGGAAATTATGCATTAGGTATTAAAGAGCAATTAATTTTCCCGGAAATTGAATATGATAAAGTAGAAAAAGTGCATGGAATGGACATCATCTTTGTAACAACAGCAAAAACTGACGAAGAATGTCGTGAATTATTAAGATTAATGGGAATGCCTTTTGCAAAGTAATGTAAGGAGGGAAAAACGTGGCAAAAACGTCTCTTAAAGTAAAACAACAAAGAACACAAAAATACCAAACAAGAGAATATAGTAGATGTAAAATTTGTGGTAGACCACATGCTTATTTAAGAAAATTTGGTATCTGCCGTATTTGTTTTAGAGAATTAGCCTATAAAGGCCAAATACCAGGTGTTAGAAAAGCAAGCTGGTAAAGTAGAGGAAGGAGGGTTACGATATGACAATGACAGATCCAATTGCGGATATGCTGACTCGTATAAGAAATGCTAATATGGTAAAACATGAAACAGTTGATGTTCCAGCTTCAAACCTGAAGAAAGAAATTGCAAACATCCTTCTTGAAGAAGGTTTCATAAAAGGGTTCGACGTTATTGAAGACGGCAAACAAGGTCTTATTAGAATGCAATTAAAGTACGGAAAAAACAAAGAAAAAGTAATTACAGGTATTAAGAAAATATCTAAGCCTGGATTAAGAGTATATGCGAAGAAGGATGAAATTCCTAGAGTATTAGGTGGATTAGGAATTGCAATCATCTCCACTTCAAAAGGAATTATTACTGATAAAGTAGCTAGAAAAGAAGGCGTTGGCGGAGAGGTTATTGCTTACATCTGGTAATAGCAATCAACTTACAAGGAGGTGCGAATATGTCAAGAATAGGTTTAAAGCCAATTGAAATACCACAAGGTGTGGAAATTAAAATAGATGAAAAAAACTTTGCTGTTGTAAAAGGTCCAAAAGGACAACTTGAGCAGCAATTAAGCAGAGATATGGAAATAAAGATTGAAGAAAATATAATTAATGTTGTAAGACCTACTGATAATAAAAAACATAAATCATTACATGGTTTAACAAGAACACTTCTTTCTAACATGGTAGAAGGAGTAACTAAGGGATACGAAAAGAAACTTGAATTAGTAGGTGTTGGATATAGAGCAAACAAGCAAGGAGATAAACTTGTACTAAGCCTTGGTTTCTCTCATCCAGTAGAAATGGTGGACCCAGAAGGTATCACCGTTGAAGTTCCTTCCCAAACTGAAATCTTCGTTAAGGGAATTAACAAACAATTAGTAGGAAACTATGCTGCTAAAATTAGAGAATTAAGAAAGCCTGAGCCATATAAAGGTAAGGGAGTAAAATACGCTGGTGAAGTAATAAGACGTAAAGTAGGTAAGACAGGTAAGTAAGGGAAAGGAGTGAAACAAGGTGTTTAAAAAAGTGAGCAAAAACGCTAACAGATTATCTAGACATCAAAGAGTTCGTAACAAAATTACTGGAACTCAGGAACGTCCAAGATTAAACGTATATAGAAGCTTAACAAACATCTATGCTCAATTAATTGATGACGTAGCTGGAGTAACATTAGTTGCCGCTTCATCTTTAGATAAAGAAATCAAAGATCAAGTTAAGTCAACTGGAAATGCAGAAGCTGCTAAATTGGTTGGTCAATTAGTTGGAAAGAGAGCTGTAGAAAAAGGAATAGACAATGTAACATTTGACCGTGGTGGAAATATTTATCATGGTAGAGTCAAGGCTTTAGCAGAAGGTGCTAGAGAAGCTGGACTTAAGTTTTAATAAGAAGGAGGGAAAGTAATGCACAACAAGCGAATCGATGCTAGCCAACTTGATTTAAAAGAGCAAGTTGTTGATATAAAACGTGTTACAAAGGTTGTAAAAGGCGGTAGAAACTTTAGATTTGCGGCCCTAGTGATCGTTGGAGATGAAAATGGTCATGTTGGAGTTGGTTCAGGTAAGGCAATGGAAATTCCAGATGCTATTAAAAAAGGAATTGAAGATGCTAAGAAAAACCTTATTCATGTACCAATAGTTGGAACTACAGTTCCTCACGAAGCTATTGGACATTTTGGAGCCGGAAACGTTTTAATTATGCCAGCTAAAGAAGGTACAGGAATTATCGCTGGTGGACCAGTGCGTACTGTATTAGAATTAGCAGGACTTAAAGATGTTAGAGCTAAATCTCTAGGAACAAACAACTCCAAAAACATGGTAAGTGCTGCAATAGATGGATTAAGCCAGTTAAAGAGAGCTGAAGAAGTAGCAAAACTAAGAGGTAAGTCCGTAGAAGAACTCTTAGGTTAGGAGGGAAGATACGATGGCAAAGGTAAGTATAAAACTAATAAGAAGTGTGATTGGTACAAAGCCTAATCAAAGAAAAACAGTTGAAGCTTTAGGACTTAACAAAATTGGGCAAACAACTGAAAAAGAAGTTACTCCTCAAATAAGAGGTATGATTGAAACAGTAAAACATTTAGTAGAAGTAAAGGAAATATAAACTGAGGAGGTGTAGACATGAAACTACATGAACTTAGACCTGCAGAAGGTGCCGTTAAAGATAGAAAAAGAAAAGGTAGAGGTACTGCAAGTGGTCTTGGAAAGACTGCTGGTCGTGGATCAAACGGTCAAAAAGCTCGTAGTGGTGGAGGAGTAAGACCAGGATTTGAAGGGGGTCAAATGCCTCTATACAGAAGATTACCAAAACGTGGATTTACAAATATATTTGCAAAAGTTTACAATGAAATTAGTATTGAAAGATTGAATGCCTTTGAAAATGGCACAGTAGTTACACCAGAGCTTTTAAAAGAAACAGGTGTTATTAAAAAGATAGAAAAAGACGGAATCAAGATTCTAGGCAATGGCAACTTAGAGAAAAGCTTAACAGTACAAGCACAAAGATTCACTAAGTCAGCTGCTGAGAAAATTGAAGCTGCTGGAGGAAAGGCAGAGGTGATGTAAGGTGATACAAACACTAAAAAATGCTTGGAAAATCCCAGATTTACGTAGGCGGATTTTATACACCTTTATGATGCTTGCTATTTTCAGACTAGGTTCTGTTATTCCAGTACCTGGCATCAATATTGAGTATGTAAAAAATATAGTAGATAATGCTGGACTACTTTCATTCTTCAATCTAGTATCCGGTGGGGCCTTTGGTAATATGACGATTTTTGCACTAAGCATTACACCTTACATTACAGCATCTATTATTATGCAACTACTAACTATAGCAATCCCTAGTCTTGAAGAAATGGCGAAGGAAGGCGAGGAAGGTAGTAAAAAAATTGCTCAATATCAAAGATATGCAACTATCGTATTAGCTTTAATACAAGCAACAGGTATTAGTATAGGTTTATTTAAAGGAGCATTAATCAATCAAGATACTTTTAGTATTATAGTAGTTATTCTTACTTTAACTGCTGGTACTGCATTTTTAATGTGGTTAGGAGAAGAAATAACAGAAAAAGGAATTGGGAATGGTATTTCTCTTTTAATCTTTGCTGGTATTGTATCAGGACTACCTAATAGTATCTACAGTACTTTTGCTTTAGCAAAACAAGGAGAATTAAATCCCCTAGCTATTGTAGTATTTATAGCTATAGCGTTACTAATGGTAGTTGGTGTTATTGCTATTCAAGAAGGAACAAGAAAAATTCCTGTACAATATGCTAAAAGAGTTGTTGGAAGAAAAATGTATGGTGGACAAAGTTCTCATATTCCACTAAAAGTAAATCAATCAGGTGTTATTCCAGTAATCTTTGCTATGTCACTTCTTCAGTTCCCTCATACAATTGCCTACTTTATTGGTCAAGATAATGGGTTCTCTAGATTTTTAGCAACATGGTTATCACCTAATGCTATGCCAGGAGTGTTTATTTATAACCTTTTAAGTGCAGTATTAATTATATTCTTTACTTATTTCTATACTGCAGTAACATTTAATCCTGTAGAAGTATCTACCAATATGAAAAAGAATGGTGGATTTATACCAGGTATTAGACCAGGAAAGCCTACAGCGGATTATTTAAATAAGGTTCTTACAAGAATTACATTAGCAGGAGCAGTATTCTTAGCAGTAATTACAATTGTTCCTACAATTATTCTTGGTGCAACAAAAATACCAATTGCTTTTGGTGGTACAACAATTATAATCGTTGTAGGTGTTGCATTAGAAACAATGAAGCAAATTGAAGCACAACTTTTAATGAGACATTACCAAGGATTCTTGAAGTAAGAATAAGAAAAGGACTCATGGGGCGTTTACCCCATGAATCTAATCCTTATAATTTAACCAGGAGATGGTATAATGAGATTAATTTTACTTGGTCCCCCAGGGGCGGGGAAAGGAACACAGGCTGCAGCTATTGTTGAAAAATACAACATTCCTCATATTTCCACTGGAGACATTTTTAGATATAACATTAAACAAGGTACTGAACTTGGCAAAAAAGCTAAAGGTTACATGGATCAAGGTCTTTTAGTTCCAGATGAAGTTGTAGTGGAAATTGTGGAAGATCGTTTAAAGCAAGAAGATTGTACAGGTGGATTTCTATTAGATGGATTTCCAAGAACGGTAGTGCAGGCTGAAGCTTTAGATAAAGTGTTAGCAAATATGGATGGAGCCTTAGATAGAGTAATAAATATAGAAGTTGATAAAGGCATTTTAGTGGAAAGAGCCGTTGGAAGAAGAATATGTAGAGAATGCGGTGCCACATTCCACGTAAAATATAATCCATCAACAAAGGGAGAAAATTGCGACCAATGCGGTGGTAATCTTTATCAACGAGATGATGATAACGAAGAGACAGTAACAAAACGTATCGAAGTTTATTTGAAGGAAACAACTCCATTAATAGAGTACTACAGTAAACAAGATAAGCTAGTTACTATAGATGGCGACAGAAGAATAAATGAAGTGTTTGAAGATATTGTGACCTCTTTAGGGAGCGAGCTATAATGATATATATAAAATCGCGTCAAGAAATTGAATTAATGCGAGAAGCTGGAAAAATTGTTGCTGAAGCCCATGAACTTGTTAGAGAGGCAATAAAACCGGGAATTACGACAAAGGAACTAGATGCGATAGCTGAAAAACATATTCTTAAAAAAGGAGCAATTCCTGCATTTAAAGGATATGGAGGTTTTCCAGCTAGCATATGTGCCTCCGTTAATCACGAAGTAGTCCATGGTATACCTGGATTAAAAACACTAGAAGATGGCGATATTATCAGTATAGATATCGGGGCACTCTACAAAGGTTATTATGGTGACTCTGCAAAAACTCATGCCATAGGAAAGATTAGTCAGAGAGCACAGGAGCTTATAGAAGTAACTAGGCAAAGCTTTTATGAGGGAATTAAGTTTGCAAAGTTAGGCTATCGGTTATCAGATATATCCTATGCTATTCAAACCCATGTTGAAGACAGGGGTTTTTCAGTGGTTAGAAACTACGTAGGCCATGGAATCGGTACAAGTATGCATGAAGAACCACAAATTCCTAACTATGGTCCTCCAGGAAAAGGACCAAGATTAAAAGAAGGAATGGTCTTAGCTATAGAACCAATGATTAACATAGGAACCTACGAAGTTAAAGTACTTTCAGATGGTTGGACAGTAGTAACCTTAGATGGTGAATACTCAGCTCATTACGAACATACCGTAGCAATTACGGATGGAGAACCTGAGATTCTTACAAAGCTATAATCCAGACAAATGAGGTGACTATATGGAACAAACTGATTTAGACATAGGACAAATAGTTAAGTCAAAAACTGGACGTGATCAGGGAAGAGTTTTTGTCGTGTTTGGTAAAGCTGATAACAATCATGTCTTAATTGTTGATGGATCATTAAGAAGAATAGATAGACCTAAGAAAAAAAAGATTAAACACTTGGCAAAGTTGAATATTGTATCTAAAGAAATTAAAGATGCAATTTTAAACAATGAGAAAATAAATAATGCCTTTATACGTAGAGAGCTTGAAAGACTAGGTGTAAAATCCTGGGGTTAGAAATGGAGGTTTGATTGCTCAATGTCGAAGCAAGATGTAATTGAATTAGAAGGTACAGTAAAAGAAGCATTACCAAATGCGATGTTTATTGTAGAACTTGAAAATGGTCATGAGGTTTTAGGACACATATCAGGAAAATTAAGAATGAACTTTATTAGGATTCTGCCTGGGGATAAGGTTACGGTAGAGTTATCTCCATATGATTTGACTCGTGGTAGAATAACATGGCGAAAGAAGTAGTCAAGGAGGGATAACAATGAAGGTTAGACCATCGGTTAAACCAATTTGTGAAAAGTGTAAAATAATCAAAAGGAATGGCAGAGTTATGGTTATCTGCGAAAATCCTAAACACAAACAAAAACAAGGTTAAACTAGTTTAAATACTACTGGAACTTTCAGTTGTTTTATAGTATAATACAGTATTGTAGTTATAAGCTTGCGGGAGCGGCTGCGTCAGTTTCTAACTGATTCCCCAAAAGCTATTGCGATACAAAATATTCATTTTAAATCTAAATTTACATTAGAAAAAGACTAGTAATACAGAGAATATAAGATGGTGGAACAATAGAATTAGGAGGTGTAAATCAATATGGCTAGAATAGCTGGTGTTGACTTGCCAAGAGATAAAAGAGTTGAAGTTGGCTTAACATATATATTTGGTATCGGTAGAAAAACATCAAATGGTATATTAGCTGCTGCAGGTATTAATCCTGATACAAGAGTAAAGGATTTAACAGAGGAAGAAGTAAATAACTTAAGAAAAATTATCGACTCAGATCATCATGTTGAAGGGGATTTAAGAAGAGAAATCGCTTTAAACATTAAGAGATTAAAAGAGATCAGATGTTATAGAGGATTAAGACATATTAAAGGATTGCCAGTAAGAGGACAAAAGACAAAAACTAATGCTCGTACAAGAAAAGGTCCTAAGAAAACTGTTGGTCGTAAGAAGAAAAAATAGTAGGTAAGGAGGTACAGCGAGAATGGCAAAGGTAGCTAAGAAAAAAGGCGTTCGTACTCGAAGAAGAGAACGTAAAAATATAGAACGTGGTCAAGCACATATTCAATCAACATTTAACAATTCAATTATTACTTTAACTGACATGCAAGGAAATGTAATTTCTTGGGCTAGTGCAGGTCAATTAGGATTCAAAGGATCAAGAAAATCAACTCCTTTCGCTGCTCAAATGGCTGCAGAAACTGCTGCTAAGGCTGCTATGGAGCACGGATTAAAAACTGTAGAAGTTTATGTTAAGGGACCAGGTGCAGGAAGAGAAGCTGCAATTCGTTCACTACAAGCTGCAGGACTTGAAGTTAACCTTATTAAAGATGTAACTCCAATTCCACATAACGGTTGTAGACCGCCAAAACGTAGAAGAGTTTAATGAAGATCGGGAGGTGTAAGTAAATGGCAAGATATACAGAAGCGGTATGTAGATTATGTCGTAGAGAGGGTATGAAATTATACCTAAAAGGCGATAGATGCTACACAGATAAATGTGCAATTTCTAAAAGAGCTTATGCTCCAGGACAGCACGGTAACAGTAGAAAAAAACTATCAAACTATGGAATTCAATTAAGAGAAAAACAAAAAGCAAAAAGATTCTATGGTGTATTAGAGTCTCAATTTAGAAAATACTTTGAGATGGCTGATAAGCAAGCTGGTATTACAGGTGAAAACCTTTTAAGAATATTAGAAACTCGTCTAGACAACGTTGTTTATAGATTAGGTTTTGGAGCTTCTAGAGCAGAAGCTAGACAATTAGTTGTTCATGGACACTTTTTAGTAAATGGTAAAAAAGTAGATATCCCTTCATATTTAGTTAGTGCAGGAGATACTATTGTTGTTGCTGAAAAGTCTAAGTCATCAAATAAATTCAAAGCTTTAGCTGAAAACTTTAAAGGAAATGTTCCAAATTGGTTAACAGCTGATGCAGAAAAATTAGAGGGAAAAATAGTTTCATTACCTTCAAGAGAAGATATAGATTTACCAATCGCAGAAAACTTAATCGTAGAGCTATACTCTAAATAATAATTTTTAGAATCAGTTGCCCTCAATATAATAGAGAAAATGCTAAAGGAGGGTTCAAATCAATGATAGAAATGGAAAAGCCAAAGGTAGAAGTAGTAGAGATTAATGAAGAAAATACCTATGGAAAGTTTACAGTGGAGCCGCTAGAGAGAGGTTATGGAACCACATTAGGGAATTCCCTAAGAAGAATTATGTTATCTTCATTACCTGGGGCGGCGGTAACGTCTGTAAAAATTGATGGTGTCTTACATGAATTTTCTACAATCCCAGGTGTAAAAGAGGATGTTTCAGAGATTATAATTAACTTAAAAGGCTTGTCTATTCGTATGCACGGAAATGAGCCTAAAACGGTTCGTATTGAAGCAAAAGGCGAAGGAACTATAACTGCAGGTGATATCATTGCAGATGCAGACGTTGAAATCCTTAGTCCAGAAATGCATATTGCTACCTTAGATAGTGATGGAACTCTAACAATGGAATTAACCATTGCTAAAGGAAGAGGATATGTACCAGCAGAAAACAACAAAACCCCAGGAATGCCTATCGGTGTACTACCTATAGACTCAATATTTACTCCTGTAACAAAGGTTAGTTATTATGTTGAGAACACAAGGGTAGGTCAAGTTACTGACTATGATCGACTGATTATTGAAGTCTTTACCGATGGAAGTATTATGCCTGATGAAGCTATATCTTTGGCAGCAAAGATAATGAATGAACACTTAAATCTATTCATTACATTAACTGAGCATGTTAATGATGTAGAGATCATGGTACAGAAAGAAGAGGATAAAAAGGAAAAGGTTCTTGAAATGACTATAGAAGAGCTTGACCTTTCAGTAAGATCCTATAACTGTCTGAAACGTGCAGGCATTAATACAGTAGATGAACTTGCTCAAAAGTCTGAAGAGGATATGATGAAGGTAAGAAACCTTGGAAGAAAGTCTCTTGAAGAAGTTCAGAAAAAGCTTGACGAGTTAGGTCTTGGATTAAAACCTAGCGATGAATAGGATGTAGTAAGGAGGGATAGACATGGCACATTATCGTAAATTAGGACGTGTAAGCGCTCATAGAAATTTAATGCTTAGAAACCTAGTAACTAGTTTATTAAAAAGCGGTAGAATTGAAACAACAGAAACAAGAGCTAAAGAAACAAGAAGACTAGCTGAAAAAATGATTACTCTTGCAAAAAGAGGAGATCTACATGCTAGAAGACAAGTTCTTAGCTTTATAACAGAAGAAACTGTAGTTAAGAATTTATTTGATGAAATTGCGCCAAAATATCAAGAGCGTAATGGTGGATATACACGTATTATGAAGCTTGGACCAAGAAAAGGCGACGCTGCAGAGATGGTAATCATCGAATTAGTATAATAGATAGGAGGGATTAAGTTAATAGGCTTAGTCCCTGTTTTTTTATTGTTTAAACAAGTATAATCCTTTAATCATTAAGATTCTCTATAGAAGCAGTAGATTGGTGAGTTTTGATAACTTTAAATTAAAAATAAATCCTAAGCACTTGAAATTTTGAACTAGGTTAAAAGTTTAAGATGGGCATGAAGTATTGTAAAAATAATAGCATAATTATAAGTGTGATAGGAGTTGCTTCCATAGTGATAGACGACTTTTTACACATAAATCATAGTCAACAAGTAGAAAATAAGTTATAATATAAGATGTTTAGATTTTGACGTATGATTATATGAAAATAAAGAAGGGACTATAGGATGAGTAAAATGATAGAGGTTAATAATATACAATTTCAGTATAAAAATAATGATGATGAAGGTATGCTAGCCCTAAATGATGTTACAGTTACGGTTGAGTCCGGTGAATTTGTGGTAGTAATTGGACACAATGGTTCAGGAAAGTCAACTTTGGCTAAACATATGAATGCTCTTTTATTACCTACAAAGGGAGACGTACTTGTTAAAGGATTAAATACAAAAGAGGAAGAAAACATATGGAATATTAGGCAGACAGCTGGAATGGTATTCCAAAATCCTGACAATCAAATTGTAGCTACAATTGTAGAAGAAGATGTTGCATTTGGGCCTGAAAACTTAGGTGTTCCTCCAGTAGAGATTATAAGAAGAGTAGAAGAAGCTCTTAATATTGTAGATATGCTAGAATATAGAGGTAAAGCTCCACATTTATTATCTGGTGGACAAAAACAAAGAATTGCTATTGCAGGAGTCATTGCTATGAGACCTAATTGTATAATCTTTGATGAGCCAACTGCGATGTTAGATCCATCGGGTCGTAAGGAAGTAATTAATACTATAAAAAAGCTTAATAAAGAAGAAAATATTACAATAGTTCATATTACCCACTTTATGGAAGAAGCTGTAGATGCAGATAGGGTTATAGTAATGGAAAATGGGCAAATAGTTTTGGAAGGTAAACCCAAAGAAGTGTTCTCTAAAGTTGAGCAGTTAAAAGAGTTAGGATTAGATGTACCTCAAATAACAGACTTAACTAATGAATTGATAAAAGAGGGAATTGATTTACCTCAAGATATATTAACTGTTGATGAAATGGTGATGAGATTATGTCAATTAAAATAGAAAATTTAACATATGTATATAACCCAGGTAGCCCATTTGAAACTAAGGCATTAGATAATGTTAATGTTGAGATTAAATCTGGAGAATTTATAGGTCTCATAGGTCATACTGGATCAGGTAAGTCTACTTTAACTCAGCATTTAAATGGATTGATAAAACCCACTTCTGGTAAAATTATTATTAGTGGTACTGATATTACCGACAAATCAGTTAAGTTAAGAGATGTAAGAAAAAAGGTTGGTTTAGTTTTTCAATATCCAGAACATCAACTATTTGAAGAAACAATATATAAGGATATTGCCTTTGGACCTCTGAACTTAGGGTTATCAGAATCTGAAGTAGAAGAAAGGATTAAGGAGGCTATGGAATTTGTAAAGCTTTCATTTGAAGAATTAAAAGACAGATCTCCATTTGAACTAAGTGGGGGTCAAAGAAGAAGGGTAGCTATTGCTGGAGTATTCGCTATGAAACCAGAAGTGTTAATATTAGACGAACCTACGGCAGGCTTAGATCCTAGAACAAGGGATGAAATTTTAGAAGAAATAAAAATGCTGCATAGCCAATATAAAAATACGGTTATTTTAGTATCTCATAGTATGGAGGATATTGCAAAGCTAGTAGACCGTATTATTGTTATGCATAGAGGAAAGATTGCACTTCTTGGGGATCCTAGAGAAGTATTCCAACAGGTAGAAACCTTAGAATCTATAGGACTTGGAGTTCCACAAATAAGCTATTTAATTAGAGCGTTAAAGGCAAAGGGTATTGAGCTAAGGGAAGATATATTTACAGTGGAAGAAGCTAAGGAAGAAATTTTAAAATGGATAAGGAGTAATAAAAATGCTTAAAGACATTACAATTGGTCAATATTATCCAACAGGGTCCTATGTTCATAAATTAGACCCGAGGACTAAGATACTGATTACCTTTGCATTAATAATAGGATTATTTATTATTAATACCTTTATTCCTTATGCTTATATTATTGCTTTTATATTTGTTTCTGTATATATATCTAAAATACCTATAAAATACATTATTAAAGGATTAAAACCTTTAAGAATAATAATAATAATTACATTTATAATTAATATATTTATGACACAAGGAGAACCTATTTTCAATCTAGGCCCTTTAGTTATGACAAGAGAAGGCTTATATCAGGCGTTTTTTATGGCTATTAGACTAGTATTATTAGTTATGGGAACTTCTTTATTAACATTAACTACTTCACCAATAGCACTAACAGATGGGATAGAACATCTATTAAACCCATTTAAAAAGATAGGTGTACCAGCCCATGAGTTAGCTATGATGATGACAATTGCTCTTAGGTTTATCCCTACTTTACTTGAAGAAACTGATAAGATTATGAAAGCACAAATGGCTCGTGGAGCTGATTTCGAAAGTGGGAATATTATTAGTAGAGCAAAAAGCTTAGTACCTTTATTAGTTCCCTTGTTTATTAGTGCATTTAGAAGAGCTGATGAATTAGCCATGGCTATGGAAGCAAGATGCTATCGTGGTGGCGAAAATCGTACTAGAATGAAGGAATTAAAAATGACAGGGAAAGATACAGTAGCTCTAGTAGTAACCACATTTTTATTAGCAGTTTTAATTTTTCATCGAGTTGCATTATAAGATGTTAGCCGTTAGGAATGATACAATGAAAAACATTATGGTCGAAATTCAATATGATGGAACAAACTATAGTGGATGGCAAATTCAACCTAATAGTAGAACAATACAGGAAGAAATAATGAGAGCTCTAAAAAAACTTACAGGTAAAGAACTTAGTATTAATGGGTCTGGAAGAACAGATGCTGGTGTTCATGCCTATGGTCAAGTGGCAAGTTTTATACTTGAAAGCAATATTCCAGTAGATAGGCTTCCATTAGCTTTTAATAGCAACCTACCAAATGATATTTCTATTATTAATGCAATGGAGGTTCCTATGGATTTTCATGCTCGGTATAGTGCTATTGGCAAACGATATATTTATCATATTTATGAAGGTAGGTATAGAAACCCCTTACTTAGGAACTATAGCTATCATGTCCATTATAAGTTAGACCATAAAAAAATGAGAGATGGAGCAAAACTTTTACTAGGAACCCATGACTTTAGAGGCTTTATGTCCAGTGGCAGTAGTGTTGAAAATACAGTGAGAACTATCCGAAATTTAGATATTATAATTAAAGATAATAGTCTATATGTTTATATAGAGGGCGATGGTTTTCTATACAATATGGTTAGAATTATTACAGGGACTTTAGTGGAAGTTGGTATGGGAAAAATATCGATAGAGCATATTAATAGGGCGCTTGAAACCAAGGATAGAACAGTGGCAGGTCATACAGCGCCACCCCAAGGATTATTTTTAGATAAGGTATTTTACCCCTTGACACACTAGGCGCATTGTATTAAAATATACGAGAGTGTGTAAATATGATCCACTGCCCCGGATCTTGACACATATATAGAACGTGACAAAAACAAGATAACATTTAAAAATCGATGATTTACAAGGAGGGAAAACAATGAAATCATATATGGCAAAACCGAATGAAGTTGAAAGAAAGTGGTATATTGTCGATGCTGAAGGAAAAACTTTAGGTAGACTTTCAACAGAAATCGCTACAATTTTAAGAGGAAAAAACAAGCCAGAATTTACACCTTATGTAGACACTGGTGATTTTGTAATCGTTGTTAATGCAGAGAAGGTAGTTTTAACTGGTAAGAAATTAGATCAATCTTTCTATACTTATCATACAGGACATCCAGGTGGATTAAAACAAGTTTCTTTTAGAAGACTTCTTGCTGAAAAACCTGAAAAGCTTGTTTACAATGCGGTAAAAGGTATGCTTCCAAAAAATAGACTTGGAAGACAAATGCTTACAAAATTAAAAGTATATGCTGGACCAAACCACAATCACGAAGCTCAAAAACCAGAAGCATTAGATATATAAAGTAGGAAATTTGAAAGGAGGAGTTATGGATGGCAAGAGTAGCTTATTACGGAACAGGTAGAAGAAAGCAATCTATCGCTAGAGTAAGATTAGTTCCTGGTGAAGGAAATGTTAAAATAAACAACAGAGATATCGAAGAATATTTTAAATATGAAACTTTAAAGAGAGATGTTAGAATGCCTCTAACAATTACAGAAACATTAGGTAGATTCGATGTAATCGCAACAGTGGCAGGTGGAGGATACACTGGACAAGCTGGAGCTTTAAGACACGGAATCGCTAGAGCATTAGTAAAGTCTGATGAAGAATTAAGAGGAACTCTTAAAAAAGCTGGTTTCTTAACTAGAGATGCAAGAGCTAAGGAAAGAAAGAAATACGGTTTAAAAGCAGCAAGACGTGCACCACAATTCTCAAAGAGATAATATTTATAAAATACAAAATCCCTCAAACATTGATGTTTGGGGGATTTATTAATGTTGGGGTAACTTAGGTTCCCCCTTTTTATTTTTTATAGAAAAATATAGAACAATTTATAGATAATTTCATAATATATATTACAACTATAGATAGTCTTAGGACTGAAAGAGAAAAAGGTTGTGTATTTAGCGGTACCTAAAATTCGAAAAGGTAGGTGTAATATATGGGTGAATGTAATCTAGGTTTAGGTGGTTTGTTTGGAGGAACTCAAAGTAGTTTACTTTTCTTCTTCTTGATATTGGTGATAATTTTCTGTAACTGTGGTATTTTTAAAGGATCAGGAGATAGCCTACTTTTCTTCTTCCTATTACTTGTTGTACTATTTTGTGGACGTGGAATTTTTGGATGCTAAAAAGGTAGATGAATAAGGGTAGAGCTTAGGCTTTACCCTATTTTTTATTCTGCATAAAAAATATCATATGCTATAATACATGCTTACTTACCAAAACTCTATGGATTCTCTTATGAAATAACTGATGATTTTGGTATATAACAAATTAAAAGATTGGTAGGGATTATAAAAAGGCAACTTGCCTAGTATCGACAAATTGCCTAAACAATCTCTTATGCTAAAGGATCCTCAATTAAGGTAGTAAACTTAGTGGATCTATTTGAGTAGTACATGGTTTCAGATCTCTATTAATGATTTGTAAAACATACACAGTTTTTATGCCGTTTTATACTACATTATATTGAGCTATATGGAATGTATGCTATAGAACAAAATTATATTAATACCTTGATTTGTACAAATATTTTAAAAATAGAGTCGAACTAGAGATGCACATTTTTAAAAATTTTTATAGGAACATTTTTTCAAATCTACAATATACTTGTATTGGGAAAGAAGCAAAGCAATAAGCAACTTTTCTGATATAAAACTAGTTTTAGCTAGAGTACCTTTATGTCCAATCATTTAATATGATCAAATATTGTTGTACCATGGTTTTTAAATGAAAGATTGTAAAGAAATCTTGTGTAAACTTAAGTAACTTTAAAAAATTCTTAAATAAAATTCACCAAAATATAATGACAGAATACTATGTACTAGGTAAGAGGACAATAGGATTTTAGACATCATAAAAGACTGATAGGAGGAAATTAAATTGAATAATAGAGAAGTTTTCGTAAATAAAAGAGATGTAGATTGTCATAATAATAGATTTGAAAATGCTATAATACACAAAAAACCTGAATGTAAGACATCTTGCGTTGAAGTTAAAGCTGAAACTCTAGGAGATTGTGACAATAATCCAGTAAGATTAAAC
>NZ_JAHLQK010000007.1 GCF_018919215.1 Alkaliphilus flagellatus | reverse complement strand
CAAACATTATTATTAATTAGAGGAGGGTTATTAATGCGTGAAGTAGAAACTTCTAAAATGTTAACACCTGAAATGATCGAAGCAGTAGCTGATAATTGGGATAAATTAAGAGAATTATTTAATTTTCAAGAAGAAATAATACCATTAAATCGTCATTGCAGATGTAAGCATCATAGAAAACATAAAGATTGTAAAGAATGTTGTTGTCCTGAGTTTTTAAAATTTAATTTCTGGTTTTCTGATGTGAAAATTGAAAATGAAAATGCTGAGTGTAAAGATGAAGACAAAGATCATAGATGTAAAGATGATGACAAACATCATAGATGTAAAGATGATGACAAACATCATAGATGTAAAGATGAACATAAACGTCATAGATGCGAAGATGACCACAGACATCATAGATGTGAAGACGAACGCAAACATCATAGATGTGAACATGAGAACAAACGTCATAAATGTAAACACCATAGATATAGCGACGAATATTAATCTGTACTAACTATTATATTTCAACTATCTATGAAATGTGATTACTTTATTATCGGAAAACTATAAAAATTAACTTATTTTGTTAATATATTGTTTGCTATAACTCCTGCTTTAAATATAATATATAGCCATAAACAATGTTCTGAATACTGTATTATTAGGACATATGCTTGTGGCAAGGAGTAAAAAAATGTTAGGGTAGCTTAAGCTACCCTTATTCATCTATCTTTTTAGCATCCAAAAAGCCCACGTCCACAAAATAGTACAACAAGTAATAGGAAGAAGAAAAGTAAGCTATCTCCTGATCCTTTAAAAATACCACAGTTACAGAAAATTATCACCAATATCAGGAAGAAGAAAAGCAAACTATTTCTATTCTTTCCAAAAATACCACCAATACCGCCGTCACAGCCTATACCATTTTCAATAATTTCACTCATATATTACACCTACCTTTTCGAATTTTAAATATTACTAAACACACAACTTTTTTATGTTTTAATGCTATAAGTAGTTATAATATATATTATGAAATTACATATAAACCGTTCTATATTTTTATATTAAAATATAAAAAAAACAATCCATAATTTTCAAAACATTATCAATATTAGTTAATAACCTTTTCCAATAAAAAATGCCTATATTTCAAAGAAATATAGGCATTTTTCCTTAAATATTAAATTTATTTACCAAATTTATCATTTCCTGAGCTAAATGACTTAACCCTTCACTAGAATTAGCTATTTCTTGAATAGAAGCACTTTGCTCTTCTGATGCAGCTGATACTTCCTCAGTACTAGCTGCATTTTCTTCAGCTATTTCAGATAAATGGTGTAGTATCGCAATAACATCATCTTGACTTTGATTTATTATTTCACTAGCATCATCTAACTGGTTAATCATTTCTTTTATTCTGTCCACAGCATGAGTGATTCCTAAAAATTTATTCTCTGTTTCTTTAAGACTTTTCTGTTGAATGTCTACTACTCTTATTACATCATTAATTGTGGATTCAGAATCCCCTGTACTTTGTTGAAGTTGACTAACTATATTCTCAATAACTATAGTAGATCTTTTGGATTCCTCTGCTAGCTTTCGAATTTCTTCAGCTACAACCGCAAATCCTCTTCCTGCCTCTCCTGCCCGAGCCGCCTCAATAGCTGCATTTAATGCTAGTAAGTTTGTCTGCTCTGCAATATTTTTGATTAGATTACTAGCATCATTAATTTTAGCAGAATTAAGTGTAGTATTTTTAATTTCTTCGTATACTTTTTTAATTCCTTGATCACTATCCTTAGTTCTTTCATTTAATTCTTCCATCAAAATATTCCCCTCATTTTTCAACACCAGTACCTCATCTGCGAAGGTATTTAGCTTGCGAACATGCTTTTGGTTCTCTTTTACCATTTTACCTAGAACCTTAGCATTATTGACCCCATTTTCAGTATCGCTGGCCTGTTCCTCTGCTGTACTAGAAATTTGCTCTACAGTTCTAGCTATTTCTTCGGAAACCATAGCAGATTCCTGAGTTGTTGCTGTTAACTGCTCAGAAGAGGAAGCAATTTGATGGGAAGCTTCTGTAACTTGACCAACAATCCGTCTTAAGTTTTCACTTGTAGACTGCATAGATCTTGCTAATATTCCTGTCTCATCTTTGTTTTTTAAATACTTTGCTGGTACATCTCTGCGAATATCTAGATTTGCAATTTCCTCAGCATATTTAGCTGCAAAAACTATAGGTTTAACAATTGTAGCACCTATTATGAATATTGCTATACCACCAAATACAGTAATTAAAAAAGATGTAATTAAAATTTGCATTCTCATTGGATTTATACTACTTAATATTTCACTTTCATATCCTCCGACTGCAACTAACCAGTCAGTATTCTCTATTGGAGACATTCCTATATAACGCCTATCTCCTAAAAATTCATATGTAACTATTTGTCGAGATGTCATATCCATGTCCTTCATAGCTAGACCAAGTTCTTTAAGATCCCCACCTGTTTCTATATCTTTAAATGCATTTCGCTGTTCCAGTACCAATTGCTGATTTTCATGGGCATACATCGTACCATCTTTACCTATAATATACGCATAACCTTTATTACCATATCCCATATCAGCAATATCATCGTTTAAAGCATTTGCAGGTTTTCTACCAATTAAAACTGCTACTATTTTGCCATCATGCTCTATTGGGGCTGCAAACATTAAAGCCATTTCATTGGTTACCCTACTTAATATTGGGTCTGAAACATTTGCTTCTCCTTGAAAAGCTTTTTTTACATAATCTCTATCACCTAACTGCGCTGTTGAACCATCACTATATAAAGTAGTCCCATCAGGATAAACGACTCCCAATGCTAAAAAATCAAAATATTCCATTTCATGCTTTAATGTTTCTTTTTGAATCTCCCACTGCATACCTTCTATTTCACTTTTTCTAGCAATTGACTTTAACTCTATTAACTGACTTTCAATTCTACTCTTTACTACTGCGGAAGCCGATGTCGCAAGGTCTATTACGGCGTGACTTGCTTCATTAACAATAGCTTTTGAAGCACTTGTATATGAAATACTCCCCAATACTGTAGATGTAATTAGTAATATTAATACAAAATAAACTATTAATTTTAGCTTTATACTTTTCATCATATCCATCTCCCATGTTAAAATCGATTATGTATATACAATCCAATATATATCCTAAATCCAATGTCTTAAACTAGTAAATAGAACTTTAGTTCTAATTTGCAATTTTAACTTATTTTAAAATCTTATATATTTTAAGACTCTTAAATAGCTTATTAGCAGGAATTACAAAGTATTTGAAGAATAATATTATTAGAGATTAATTACATAATATGATGAAACTAGAGGTGATATTTTGACTAATACAGAAAACTATAAATTTGTTCAAAATAGTAGATGCGAATTTTTCCCTTGTCATAATGTAAGTGATTTAACGAAATTCAACTGTTTATTTTGCTACTGTCCACTTTATATGTTAAAAGATAAATGTGGCGGTGGGTTTACATATACAGATAGTGGAATAAAAAATTGTACTAATTGTACTCTACCCCATAGTGAAGGCGGATATGATCACGTTATGTCTAAAATGAAGGAAGTTATTCGTATAGGGAGCGAGAAAGAATAAAAAAATGCTCTAATCTGGAACATGTGAATATACAAAACCAGAAAAGAGCATTTATTTTTATTTAAGCACCGATTTTTTATACTACTACTTGCTATATTTCACTACATTTAAAAATTACCGGATTCTCAATTGGTAAGTAAATTTCTATTTTAAACCCTTTACTAACACTAAAATCATAATTTATAAGTCCTCCAACTTCTGATATCCTATCTTCAATTCCTAATAATCCATTGCTTTTAACTAAATTTTCACATCCTAATCCATTGTCTTCAATGCTTATACGGACATTATCTTTATTTAAACCAACATTAATACTTATTCTATCAGATTGCCCATGTTTAATACTATTAGTTATGCCTTCTTTTATAGTCGTATAGATAATTCTATTATATTCTGCTTTCATTCCTTCAACTTCTTCATCTATATTAATATCAATCTTAACTGTTCCTGTACTTTCAATATTATCAGCCATTTTTTGTATTAGTTTAATTAATGTATTATTATCTTCCTTTAAGGTATATACAGCATCTCGTAAATTATTCATACACTCTTTAGTTAATATTTGAGATTTATTAATTAGTTCTTTAGTTTTTATATTATCAATGTCCAACATTTTATGTGCTACATCTAAATTCATATTTAATGCTATGAGGCTATGTCCTAAAGTATCATGAATTTCTTGAGCAACTCTATTTCTTTCTTTTGTTATAGTTAACTCTTTAATATTTTTAGATTGTTCATTTAATATATCATATGATTGCTTTAGCTTATCATGTAGTTTTTCAACCTTTCTCTTTTCTATAAATAGAGATTTATAAGAGTATATACTAAGACAATAAAACAATAAAAATGCAGACATGGCAAAAAAATCAAAGATAGTTTCTTTTAAATATTCTGGAATAGATATTGGGTTTATATTTGCATTTAATACGGCTCTTCCAAATAGAATCATTAGTATTTCTACTATTAATAGAAATAAAGGATATTTTCCACTATTAAAAAGTATTATTTCATAAATCACTACATACATATATATTTGTGTATATCCTCCAACTAAATAAGCTAAAGCTGCACTTAAAACAACAGATACTGTCAAAGAAATGTAGTATTCTTTATAGCTAGTCATCCCTCTAATTCGTATTCTATCATTTACAATAATTACTACATACAAACATAAATATAATATTAATATAGTGACATTATCTTTAAAACTAAATAATATATTTAATAAAATAAGTATTAGTATAAGCCATCTTATATAATATCTATATTTTTTTTCCTTAATCAACCAACTCTCTCCTTAAATATGTTTTTACTTTATTTACTTTATTTACTTTTTTATATAGCATACCTCTGTTATTAATACTATTAAATTTAAATAAATATAAACCAACCATAGAAATTAAAACTATTTGAAAAATTGTTACTAAAAGTAATATTTAAAACCTCCATCTAAGGTAACGTAACCATTTAGTAACGTCTTCTATGTGCCTAAAGTAATGTTATTTTTTCTTCATAAGTAATGCCAGTTGAGTTCTATCTCTAACATTAAGCTTATCTAAAATTCTAGTTAAGTGATTTTTAACAGTACCTTCTGTTATAAAAAGAATAGCACTTATCTCTTTATTACTTTTTCCATCTGCAACTAAACAAGATATCTCTATTTCTCGCTGAGTTAACGTAGTCAAACTGTTTATTTTTTCGTAGGATTTTGAAATATTTTCTATATCCCTTATAGCACTAACTACTTTTTTAGCCACATCCGGCTGTAAAAGAATGTTTCCCTCATATACAGTTCTTATTGCATTAACCAATTCCTCCGAACTTATATCCTTAAGTAAATATCCATCTGCCCCATTTTCTAGACCTTGAAATATATATTCATCTTCATTAAAGGTAGTAAGTATTAAAACTTTAACATCTGGATATTCTGTTTTGATTATTTTAGTAGATTCTACACCATTCATTATAGGCATACGAATATCCATTAGTATTAAATCAATTTCTTTTTTATTCATAACTTCTATAGCTTCCTTACCATTAGTAGCCTCTCCAACTACTAAAATATCTTTGTATAAACTTAGCATCATACTAAGTCCTTCTCTTATTAAATTTTGATCATCCACTATCAAAACTTTTATCATTTACTCATCCCCTTAACCTACTATCCCTTTAATTATTATTTATTGGTATTAATGACTCTCTACATATTTTTATTATAGACTAGGTTAATCAGAATTGTCTAACTGATTTATATCTCTGAAAAAGAAAACCAACCTCTAACGAAAAATCGAAAGAGGTTGGTTTGCATCAATATCAAGCTAAACAAAAATACCAATAAATTTAACCGGAATAGAGATAGATTTTTTTAAATCTTCGTAGCCTTCTCTATCAACGGCAAGGATAGCGCAGGTAGCAGGGCCTGCTGACTTATCTAGATTAATATCTGATTTATCGTATATGTTACAACTCAATCCGTTAGTATCTGCCATTTCTTTTAGTTCATAAGCTATTCCTTTAGATCCCACAGGTAAAATATCGTTTATATATGGTTTGTTAAGTAATTCTAATAATATAGGTATGGACATTGTTTCTCTTCCCTTATCATCCAATACCTCATGACCTACTTTTGGTATTCCTATAACAACTGCTAAATCTCTTTTTCTAGCCTTTTTCCGTCTCCAATTAGATTTTTCAATCGTTCCGATTATAGTAATACCCATAGAGGTTTGACATACAGGAATATTTTCCTCCGTACTTCCCGTTATTACAATATCATTTTGTAAGTTTAAAGGCTTTAATGCCTTTTTTATGCCCTTAATTATCTTTTGTCCTGTTTCCTCCATCTCCACGCCTAAAGTATTAACAATAGTAACGGGTGTAGCTCCTGTTGCTAAAAGCTCCATAAGTGCTACTTGGGTTGTAAAATATCCTACAGTTTCAGGGTCTGTCTTTACAACATCCATATCCTTGTCCCCAATACCACCAGAGGAATCACAGGAAATTACTATCCTATGATCTGGTGTAACATCAACTATTGTTAAATCTCTATATTTAACCATCTAAATTCACCTATCTTTTTTGTTTGTTTATTATCTTAAATATAACATAAGCAAGAATAATATTGGCTGATGAAGCTATAGTTAAAGGAATTACAAGAGCATTAAACATAGCAGTGCCATTAAATGGTAAACCTAACATCTTTGCAGTAATAGATGCAACAAAGGTTACAATAGGTCCATTTAATAATATAGCTACAATAGAAGCAATAACACCATTGCTTTTTCTGCCTAGGATTCCAAAGATATATGCAAATAACCCCATCTCCAGTGCAACAATTAAGTGCATTGGAACTGTTAATGGAAATCCACTAGTAATGGAAGTCAGTAAATGCCCTAGAGTAGCTACAAAACCACCAGCCATAGGACTTATAAATAAAGCAGCAAAATATCCTGGCATAGAATCGAAGGCTATTGTCCCCTGTATTTTAATCATGGCACCTATGGCTGAAAGTGCTATTAATAGTCCACTTCTTGTAACAACCCTAATATTATCTATGCTTATTTTTTCAGTATCACTCTTCATATGTATTCTCCTTTGCTTAAATATATGATGGAATTAATTTTCTTAAATAACCAAAGTTATCTGTATAATCGATCTCCACATAGCCACCAGGTGGACATTGAAAATGCCACATTTTTTTTAGTTCTAGGTCTAATAAATATGTAATAATAGACTGAATAACACCTCCATGGCTAACTATAATACAGGTTCCATCCTTTTCCTTAATGGAGTCAATAAAACTCTTTGCTCTATTTAGCACATCCTGTAGACATTCTCCTTCAGGTATTCTATAAGATTCATAATCATTAAGCCATGTTTTCCACTCATTTGGATAATTTTTTTCTATTTCCTTAGCAGTTTTTCCATCGAATACACCAAAGTTTATTTCCCTTAAATTATCATTAGCCACTACTTCCTTGCCAATTATTCTTGCAATTTCTTTAGCAGTCTCCATAGTTCTTCCTAAAGAACTTGCATAAATAGCATCTACTTTGTAGCACTTCAATTCTTCGGCTAATATTTTTATTTGCAATTTTCCCTTTTCTGTAAGGTCATAATTAGACCATCCACTATAGATTTTACCGATATTAGCCATTGTTTCGCCATGTCTAACTAAAATAAATTTCATAGGCGTATCCTCCTTTTATTTAAACAAAGACTTATTCCAGACAAATATTAAAGCTGTAGCTATCGGATAAAAATTTCTGCAATATAACAGAAAAACATGAACAAAGTCTGTGAAATTTCAACAATTGCACCTATAGTATCTCCAGTCATTCCACCAAGCTTCTTAGATATATTCTTTGTCAATATAATAACAGTGATAAAAGTTGCCAATAATGAAGCAATCATTGGAGAATCCCCTATTACAAATCCTAAAACAAGAGATAATACAATACCTAATAAACCTTCCTTAATTCCACAGTTTTCTATGAAAGCATTCCCCATACCTCCCTCTTTTCGTGCATAGCTACTAATACTAGCAGAAAGCAAGGCTGAGGCTCTTCCTACTATGGGAACAATTATTAAAAATATGTTTTTTATATAATATGATAGAGATAAATTTAATAATAATAACCAAAGAATACCTATAACTCCAAAGGTCCCAATTCTACTATCTTTCATAATATTTAGCATTTCTTCCTTTTTGCGATAGCTAAATATACCATCAAAAGTATCTGCCAAACCATCAATATGAAGTCCACCTGTTATAAATAAATATATGGTCCAAATAAATACTATTAAAACAAGTCGATGGAAATAATCTTCTAGTAAAGTTGGGACATACAGAAATATTCCTATCATCAATCCTATAATTGGTAATAGTTTTATTCCCTTTATAAAGTCTCTTTCATCATAGTCATAGGTATAATGAACAGGTATCCTTGTAAAAAATGTGATCATTAGCAATAAACTCTTCATAATTTCCTCACTTTATTTTTATTTCTATTCCACTAACTGTAAAATATACTTCCTTAGATTTATTGGCTATATATTGATTAACTCTTCCGGCTATATCTCTAAATATATTACCCATTCTATAGGAAGGCACAAGGCCCATACCTACTTCATTAGTAACTATAATAGCTGTTTTATTGTTATCCATAATTATATTTAACAATTCATCTACTTCTTTAAATATATCCTTTTCTAGTCTATCTACTTCTTCCATAGAACAATTATCAAAATCTAAATTACTTTCTAACATTAAATTTGTTACCATTAATGTCATACAATCCAAAAGAATTAGATCGCTTGCTTTAAAGCTTTCATCTTCTACAATTGCTGAAAAGTCCTTATATCGTTCTACAGTTGCCCAATTTTTCGGTCTATCTAATCTATGCTTTTTTATTCTATCCTTCATTCCTTCATCGAATGCTATGGCTGTTGCTATATATACTACATTTTCACCAAGCTCCAATGCCTTTTTTTCTGCTAGAGTGCTTTTCCCACTCCTTGCTCCCCCCGTAATTAATATTAAAGGCTTCATTTGTGTTCTCCTTGTCCTATATTTTTACCTGCTTATAAGCTAGTTCGTGGAACAATATATGGAAACTCATGTCCATCTCTATTTAATAGTTCTACCTTTATCTCATATACTTTTTCAATGTTTTCTACTGTTAGAACATTTTTAGGCTCATCCTGCGAAACTAATTTCCCCTTATTTAAAAGTAAAATATAATCGCTATATTGTCCTGCTAAATTTATATCATGTAATGTAGTAACAATTGTTATACCTTTTTCCTTATTTAGCTTCTTACAGACCTGAAGTATGTTTATTTGAAACTTTATATCTAAATTAGAAATAGGTTCGTCTAATATTAAAAGTTCTGGCTCTTGAGTTAATGCCCTAGCTATCATAACTCTCTGTCTTTCACCACCGCTTATTTCCCTTATATCCTTTTCCCTTAGATGCCATACGCCTGTATTTTTCATAGCTTCCTCGGCAGCTTGTATATCTTCACTTGTTTCGCCTTGAAGCTTTTTTATATATGGGAATCTTCCCATAAGTACAGTATCAAAAACTGAAAAGGAAAAGCCCACACTACTTGATTGATGTACAACCGCTACAGTCTTTGCAAACTCTTTATGCTTAAAACTACCTATTTTTCTATTTCTTAGAGATATTGTACCCTTTCTAGGACTTAAAAGTCCACATAGATTTTTAAGTAGTGTGGTTTTACCAGAGCCATTTGGCCCAAGTATGCTAACAAAGCTTCCATTCGGAACATTAAAATCTATATCCTCTAGCAGAGGTGCTTTATCATAACTAAATTCTATATTTTCCACATTTAAAATTGAATTCATTTTATCCCTCGCTACATCATGGTTTTGCTTCTTGCCTTCTTTAATAAATATAAAAAGAAAGGTCCTCCTAACACTGAGGTAATTACTCCGACAGGTAATTCTCGTCCTGGAACAATTGTCCTTGCTAAAGTATCACAAAGCAGTAAAAAAACACCTCCACCTATTGCAGATACTGGAATCAAGATTTTATGATCTGACCCAAATATTATACGAAAAAGATGGGGAACAATAATTCCTGCAAACCCAATAATACCACTAACCGAAACAGCTAATGCTGAAAGAAGAGATGCTACTACTAAAATTAATTTTTTAATTAACTCTACATTTACTCCCATGTTTTGTGCATCTTCCTCTCCCATAACTATGGCATTCATTTCTCTGGCTAAGGAAGATAGAAATAAAAGCCCTATTAGTACTGGGAATACAATTATAATAATTTGGTTCCAATTGGCACCATTAAAACTCCCCATGGTCCATGAAACTATGTTAGCTAGTTCATCCTGATTAAAAATCATCATAATAGAAATTCCTGATGATAATAAGGAACTCATAACAATACCTGCCAACAAAATAGAAGTAGTAGATATTTTATGTCCAATACGGGCCAAATTATAAACTATAGCTGTCGTTGCCAATGCTCCTAGAAATGCGACTATCGATGTAAAACCAAAACCTAATATTCCTTGATTTAATCCTAAGACAATACTAATTGTTGCTCCAAAAGCTGCCCCTGAGGATACCCCCATAACAAAGGGATCTGCCATTGGATTTTTAAAAATAGCTTGGTAGGAAGCCCCTACTGAAGCAAGTATAGCTCCCACCAATGAAGCTAATATAATTCTTGGAAGTCTTATATTTAGTACGATGAATATGTTTGACTCCTTTATGCCACTTAAATCAATTCTAGAGCTTAAAAAGCCAATACGACTTCCAATAATATTTATTGTATCCTTTACAGGAATTCTAACTGCCCCCAATGTTATTGCAATAATCATACATACAAATAAAGCTATTAATAATAGTATTATTTTAAATCCGTTTTTTTTCGACATTTATTATCCCTTACCTTAAATACTTTTGTCCAAGCTTATTAGAAATTTAATAGATTAGCTAAATTTCCATGGAACGCTCTAACTAAAATTTTAAGTCCTTCATCTATTAGTCTTGGAGATGGTCTACTAAATATATCCCTATCAACTGTTATATATCTCTTGTTTTTTATAGCCTTTAGTCCAGAATAATTAGGACTACTTGTCATAGTGTTATATCCATCAGCTGGTCCAAAAATAATATCTGGATTATTATCTACTAGCTTTTCTAAGCTATATTTCCAACCTGTAATATCATTGGCTACGTTAACTCCACCTGTAACTTTAATTACGTCTGCTATGAATGTATCTTTTCCTGCTGTATACTCTCCACTTTGTCCTGTGCCAACTACATAATATACCTTTGGCTTGTTTTTAATTCTTGTTGTAAGAGCCTCTACAGTATCAACCTTTGCCTTCATAGTAGAAACTAAAGCCCTAGCTTCGTAGTTTTTTCCTACAATAGCTCCCATTTTTAAAGTATAGTCATACATTTCATCTAATGTATTAGGAGAATTTTTAGCTACTACATTAATTCCTGCCTTTTCAAATTGCTTTAATACTTCCTCTTTATAGTGGGTACCTGCAATAACTAAGTCTGGTCCTATGGAAACAACAACCTCTGTGCTAGGATCTTTCATAGTTCCGACATCTTTAATTGACTTTGCTGCTGCTGGATAAGTACAATATTGGGTTCTACCTTTAATCATATTTCCTGCACCTATTGCAAATAATGTTTCTGTTACACTTGGTGCTAAAGATACTATAGTTTTTGGTGCCTTAGTTACTGTATATTTCTTTCCTTCACCTTCAAAGGTTATAGGATATGTTATTTCTTTAGTTTTACTAGCACTAATCCCTCTTGTATTATTATCCCACTTAATCTCATAACCAAGGGTTTCCATAATAAAACGTAGAGGAAGATATACTTCTTGTCCTTTTTTATAGGTTTTTACATCCAAAGTCATTTGAACTCCATTTACTTTAATACGGTTTGTGTCTATAGTAAACTCAAAAGTAACTTGGTTATTTTTAACTGTAGCAACATTATTTTTAATAGAAATATTCAGTCCTAATGTATTAAGACTTTTACCTGCAATATAGGTTCTTCCATTTGGGTTCTCCATAACAACAGACTTTTTACTTCCAGCCACTGTAAAATTACTTGTTGAAGCAAAACTTAAACTAGTAAGTAGCATAACTAGTATTAAAGTAAATGATGTAATTCTCAATACTTTCTTCATTAATTTTCCTCCTAAAAATATATTCAAATCTAAATCAGGTTATATAAACTATGTATTAATTTTTCATTTTCTTCCCTACTTCTTACGGCAAGACGTATAAATTGATCGTTTAGTCCTTTAAAATCGGTACATGTTCTAATATATATACCATAATTCAGTAGAGTACTTTTTACATTCTCCCCAGAAGAATTCTTTAGTTTACACAGAAAAAAGTTTCCTTCGCTAGGAAAAACATCTATATTATTAATTGAAGATAATCCATTTAATAAAAAGTTTTTTTCTTCTTCGTACCATTTCTGTGTACGATTAAAATAATTATTATCCTTAAGTAAAATATCCACTGCCTTTAGGGCCAAACTATTAATAGTCCATGGCTCTTTTATATAGTTAAGTTCTTTAACAATATCTGTGTCTCCAAGTCCATAGCCTAGTCTTAGCCCAGGTATTCCATAAGTTTTAGTCATAGATCTTAAAATAAAAATTGGATACTCTTCTACAAAGCTACTTAAAGAAAATTTTTCAGTAAAATCTATAAAGGACTCATCTATAAATAGATAGCAATTTTTCTCCTTAATAACTTCCAATAGTGGCATAAGTTCCTCTGGCTCATAAAATACACCTGTTGGGTTGTTTGGGTTACAAAGTACCACTACTTGGGGATTTAGATTTTCTATACTCACTAATAGTTCTGGCATATCTATGCGAAATCCAGCCTCTTCATATGTATAAAAATGAAAAATACTACTACCTGAAACTTGGAAAGCCCTTTCATACTCTGTAAAAGTTGGCTGTATCAACAAAACTTTAGATGCCTTTATAGCTCTAGCAAATAGATAAATAAGCTCCGTCGCACCATTTCCCAAAATTATTTTATCAGCTTCCTTGTCCAAATACTTAGATAAAGTTTCTTTAGCTGTTTTACCATCTATTTCTGGATACCGTATTAACATTGGTAGCTCCTTTTCTAGTTCTTTCATAAGCTTAGATGGTACCCCTAAAGGATTAATATTTACACTAAAGTCTATTACTTCTCTTTGTTTTTGACCAAAATATCCCCCATGCTTATTCAATTTTCTACCTCCACTTCTATACTATATGTACATACTATGTTTAGCTTTAAATATTCATTAAAATAAATCCTACTACCATTAAAAACTCTGCACCATACATAATTTTAATAGTGTTAATTATATGTTTCGCTGTTAAAGGCGTATCTTCATCGCCTATAGTTGGTTTATATACTCTTTGACCAAAGTATGTATTGGTTCCTCCAAGTTGTATTTTAAGTAGTCCTGCTACAGCCGACTCTGGATAGCCACAATTTGGACTTTTATGGTTTCTTCTATCTCTTATTAGAATTTTAAAGCCTTGCTTAACATCGTAACCTAGTAGTCCTCCCGCTAAGACCATAAAAAGACTACCAATACGAGCAGGAATATAATTGACTATGTCATCTAGTTTTGCAGATGCATAGCCTATTTCTATATAAGGCTCCTGTAAATATCCAACCATAGAGTCTAAAGTATTTATTACTTTATAGCCTAGAGCAAACTGTACTGGAACTCCGAAGTAAAATCCAATGCCCATATAAAACAGCGGAGCTAGTACTCCATCGATGGTGTTTTCTGCCACTGTTTCAACAACACCCCTTATTACTTCTTCAAAGTCTAATTGGGAAGTATCTCTTCCAACTAAATAGGATAGCATTTTTCGACTTTTTTCTATATCTTTTTTATACACTGACTTGTGTACCTTTTTTGCCTCCACATCTAAACATTTAGCAGCTATAGAAGTGTAGAGTAAATATATTGTAATTATGGTTTCAAATAATGGATGTATAAGCTGAGTTATTTTAAGTATTAATGTAGACACAGTCAAAACGGTAGTTAAAGATAGTAAAGCTAATATAAATCCTCCTATCTTTAAATTTAATCCGCTTTTTCTGATGATTTTTTCATATCTACTTATACTCAATCCTATCCACCTAATTGGATGAGGCCAATTTGGTGGATCACCTAATATAAAGTCTAATGCGACTACAATTAGTAATAAAATGCTACTGTCCATTATTAATCCCCATAATCCTTCTAATGTTTTCTATATCAATATTCTCTCTAACAGTAGTAGCCAGCTTATCATATTCTAATTCCTTTATTTTTTTATAATCTTCTGCACTGGATTTCTCTTTAATATCTTTTCTTCTACCGGCTGCCTCAGGATCAACCAAGCTATCTTCGTCTTCAATATTAATTTCAAAGTATGGAATTACACCTAAGCAGGGCTTGTTCACCAAATCCTCTAGCATTTTTATGCCTGGTTTTAAAATCTCCAAATCTCCTCTAAATTTGTTTATAATAAATCCTTTTATTCTATTTCGTTCTTCTTCATTAAGGAGCATAATAGTTCCATATATAGAAGCAAAAATTCCTCCCCTATCAATATCCCCGATAAGAATAACAGGAGCATCTACTAAGTTTGCTAACCCCATATTTACAATATCATTTTTACTTAAATTAATTTCTGCTGGACTTCCTGCACCTTCAATTACTAGAAGATCAAATTTACTACTTAAAACATCATATGCATTCTTTATTACCTTTTTTAGTTCTGTCTTTTTCTCTTGGTAAAGTGAAGCTGGCATATTACTAGTTAAAACCCCATTTATTATTACTTGGCTTTTTCTGTCACTGGTGGGCTTTAATAAGATAGGGTTCATTTCTACTGTAACTTCAATTCCAGCCGCTTCTGCCTGTATAGCTTGGGAACCTGCAATCTCTTTGCCATCTTTAGTTATAAATGAATTTGATGTCATATTTTGAGATTTAAAAGGTGCTACCGAAAAACCATCTTGCTTAAAAATTCTACATAGTGCAGCAGTTAGTATTGTTTTACCAACTGAAGAGGAAGTTCCTTGAAGCATAATATTTTTAGCCAATTTGACACCTCCTTTAGGATTTTATTTTTCTTTGGTCTTGGAAAATAAAAAAACACATAGAGCGTCTATGTGTTGAATTCATCAGATAAGGTAAAGTTAGATATGATTATATGATGAACCTTCCATACTTCCCTCCGAAGCTGTGATTCTTTCCTTTTCAAGGCAGGTCTCCTGACTTGCAGATCTATTTACTCTCTTCCCTTCCCAGTTTCCCAGTGGATACGAAGATTTCATACCTGCTCACAGTAGCGGGGGCTGTAGAGGAGTTCAACCTCTTTCCCTTTTAACTTTATAAACAAAGCACCTTGAAATTATTTAGTTTTATATTATACACTTATTATAGTTTAGTTATAATATCATTGTCAACCTAGTATAGATTTCTCAATTTGTACAACTCATACAACTTTCCATGTCATTGATTTATCTATTAAAAAAAGTTAAAAAGTACCAAGAGCTCAAGCCTTTGGTATTTTTATATTAATATTTCTCCTTCAATAAACTTTTTAGTCAAAGGATTATTACAATCGTTAAAAATATTATCTACTTCACCCATCTCTACAATTTGACCCTCATTCATAAAGGCCACCTCTTTACAAAGTCGTTTACTTTGTTGAAGATTATGGGTAATTATAATTACAGTAGACTTATTTTCTTGATGAAATTTCTTTATAGTTTCTTCCATAACTAAAACCGAGCTAGGATCAATATTAGCTGTAGGTTCGTCCAATAATAAAAGAGAAGGCTTAATTACAATTGCTCTAGCTAAAGCTACCTTTTGCGCTTCCCCTCCTGATAATGTCCATGCTTTTTGGTTCTGTAGATATTCAATATCCATAGACTTCATAACTTCCTTAACTCGTGTTAGTATATCATCCCTTTTCATGTTTCTTATAATTAAAGGATAAGCTATATTATTAAAAACCGTTGCTCTTAGTAAATATGGCTTTTGGAAAACCAATGTCATGTTTTGCTGTATTCTATGAGAAACCTTTTCACCATCATAATTAATAAAGCCTGAACTAGCATCTACTAGTCCAGCAATAATTTTAATTAATGTGCTCTTTCCCGCACCATTAGAACCAATAATCCCTAAAAAACTCCTCTTTTCTATTGTTAAACTATCAATATTAAGCACACATTGTCCTGCATAATTTTTCTGCAAGCCACTAATTTGTAAATTCATGCCTAATCCTCCTGTTGGAGTCTATATAATATGGAGTTAATAATAAATGATATTAATAATAGAACTATACCTATAGCTATAGCTGTTTCATAGTCTCCCATATTCCTTAACATCGCAATTGTAGTAGTCATAACCCTCGTATGTCCCTTTATATTACCACCTACAATCATTACAGCACCAACTTCTGATATGGCCCTACCATATCCTGTAACAATTGCAGAAAAAATGTTAACTCTAAGCTCTCTAATCAGTAGAATAAGGGTTTGTACTCTATTCGCTCCTAATGTATAGGCCAAATTTTGTATATCTTCACCCTTTTCCTTTGTTCCGTTATAGACAACTCCTGTAATAATAGGAGTTACTAAACAGACCTGTGCAACTATCATAGCCATCGGCGTAAACACTATACCTAAATTTCCTAGTGGTCCACTTCTTGATATCAATAAAAATACAACTAGTCCAACTATTACTGGAGGTAGGCTCATCATAGTATATAGACTACGTATTACCATTTTTTTTATAGGGAAAGATTTTATTCCCAAGAGTATGCCAATGGGAATCGCCAAAAAGCTCGAAATTAAAGTAGACGTTAAAGATACATAAAGTGATAATCCTATAATATTATATATTTCTTTATCAAAGGATAGTAATAAATTTATTGCATTTTTTAAACCTTCTACAATAACTAGCATACTACCTCCTCCACACAGATCACATTTATTCTATAGCTAACTCCAATATTTTTTCTTCCTCGTAATTAGATATATTTTTTTGATTTGGCTTTGTAATCAGATATGCTATAGTTATAGACCCTACACCACCAACAACTTTGCTTACAATAAAAGGTGTAAGCATAGACTTATCTATTCCTGCAACAAATCCCAGTTGTCCACCCAATACAAAGGCTCCACCTACCGCAAAGGCCGAAACCATTACCTTTCCTCTTTCGTGCATATCGTGCATATTAGCAAACCCCGGTATATTGTTTGCCAAGCTCATAATTAAAGCTGTTGTCGCCTTATCACATATGCCTAAAACATTACCCATTTTTGCCAAAGGCTTTTTAAATACATTAGTCATGACAAGCACCATAGGATAAGCCCCAGCTAAAATAATAGAAATACTTCCAACAATCTTAAGCCCTTCTTCAAAAGGCTCCATAGCTGTTATTATTATTTTTCCTGTTACATTTTGTATAATTGAAATTACAAGACCTAATGTCCCTAAGGTTACAATTGACTTACTAAACCAATAAAATCCTGTAATCATTTTTTGAGGCCATTTACTTAATCCTATCCCTAAAAGAAGTGCAATAAAAATAATAGGCAGAAGATTTTTAACTAATGTTGCTATTGGTAAGCCCATAGATATGCCCCCTGCGAATCCACTAATAGGAACAGTTAAAAGTCCTGCTAATATTCCCTTTGTAAAATAAGGATAATCTTGTTTCTGAATAAGTCCAGCCCCTATTGGTATAGTAAAAATAACAGCTGTACCTAAACTAGAAGCTAATATTAAACCTGCGAAAAGACCAATTTCCTGATTTTCAGCCATTTTTATCGCAGAAAGATATCCTCCCATATCAGAAGCTAAAATAGATGCAGGAAATATTGCAGGGTCTGCCCCTAAAAAAGAAAATATAGGTCCTACTATTTTTTCTAAGCTTGTAGATAATAGAGGTGCTATGGAGTAAATTCCTATAATTGATAAGGCTAAATTCCCCATTGCCATAAACCCTTCTTCAAACTTCTGCCCAAGCCCTAATTTATATCCAAATACCCTATCCAATGCTCCTAATCCCATAAAAACCATAAGAATATATAGTATTATATCATTCATTTTAGACTTATGCCCCTTCTATATATGTTCTTAATTTTTGCACATTTCAACCTTCCTTTACATCGTACAACAGGGCTATTTAAATTGTCAATCTTTTCATTAGTTATATAACTTAACCTTTAGATGCACTATGGGTTTTCTCCTAATAATGACTTAGTTAATTTTTGTTTTTAAATTCTATATGAATGTTTCTAAGAGTATAATGGATTATATGATTTTATTAAGAAGGTGATTTATTATGTTTAACAAAACAATTTTTCTAGTTATTAAAGTTAATAAAAAAATTGTAGCAGCAATTATTGCATTTATATTACTATTAATTCTTATTCCTCTTTTTATTTCAAACAATCCTATTGCTGTATTTAATACCAATAGAAAAATTATAGTGGTAGATCCAGGACATGGTGGTATAGATGGAGGATCTAGCAATGCAGGTCTGTTAGAAAAAACTGTAAATTTACAGGTTTCTTTGAAACTAAGAAAAATACTAAAGGATAAGGGTATAAATGTTGTTATGACAAGAAATTCTGATGTATCATTGGAGTCTAAAAGCAATTTAAAGTCTTCAAGATATAATAGAGACCTGCATGCTAGGAGAACAATTATAGATAGTAATAATTCTACAGCCTTCGTAAGTGTCCATATGGATTCATATAAAAAGTCCAGTGTAAGAGGTGTTAGAATATTCTATTACTCCGAATCAGAGGAAAGTAAACAACTAGCCCAAAGTATTTGTAATAGCGTAAACAAAATGGTTTTTAAGGACTTTTTAAATATAACAACTGTAAAGGCTGAAATAGCACCTGGTAATTATTATATATTGAGAACATCTAAATCTCCAGGAGTTATAATAGAAACTGGTTTTATAACAAATCCTATAGATAATAAGCTTATTCAAACTAAGGATTACCAACAAATCATGGCAAAAGCAATAGCAGAAGGCATTGTAGAATATATGTATAGGTAAAAGATTAAAAATTTTATGTTTTCTTAGACAATACAAGTTAGGCTGCCAGCAATTAATATTGCTAACAGCCTAAAATTATTTTTTACTATATACTGGTTAAATCACACTTTGAATTTTGAAACAACATCTTTCAACTTTCTTGATAATTCGTTTAGTGAAGCTATACTAGCTGAAACCTCTTCAAATGATGCAGTTTGCTCTTGAGCAGCGGCTGCGACATCTTGAGCATTATGCGAGTTATTTTCTACTACACCTAAAATTTTATTTGCAGAGTCATTGATTATATTAAAATTATTATATATAGACTTATTAATCTCATATATTTCCTTAGAGCTCTCATATGTATTATTAGACTTATCTACTATTTCATTTAGTTTATTTTGAACACTTTCCATACTTACTGCCTGAATATTTATCTTATCTGTCATTTCATCCATGTATTTTTTAACCTCTAATGTCTGTCCAGTAATATTACTGACAATTTCTATAATACTAACCGTAGATTTAGCTGTTTCCTCCGCTAACTTTTTAATTTCTTCTGCCACTACAGAAAATCCTTTACCAGCTTCCCCTGCTCGTGCTGCTTCAATAGATGCATTTAATGCTAATAGATTAGTCTGGTGTGAAATACTATTAATAATTGCTGATATTCCACTTATATCTTGGGAATATGTTTCAAGCAAATTCACTGTATCTGTTACCTTGTGGCTACTTTCAATAACCTTAGATAATTCTTTAACTTGATTTTTGATTGTTACATTACCATCTTGAGCTGCATCCTTTGATCCCTCAGATGCTTTTAATAGTTTTTCTGCATTACTAATTACTTGTTGAATATCTTTGCTCATTTCTTCAACCAGCTGAGTCAATGCTTTAGCCATGGTTTCTTGTTCAATACCACCATTAGATACATCCTGTACAGAAATAGCTATCATTTCAGTAGCTTTTGCAAGTTCATCACTAGTATTCGATATAGAGTCTAAAGAAGACACTAATGTATCAGATGAATTTGATATTAATATTACAATATTTTTTATATTGGATACAAATTGATTAAAATATTTTGTAAGCATACCTATCTCATCATTACTCTTTAGCTGAATACTCTTTGTGAGGTCTCCATCCCCAGAAGAAATATTTTTCAATTCCCCAGTAATCAAATTAATTGGTGATATTACACCTTTTAATATGATTATTGCAGAAAATACTGCTAAAATAATAAAGATTGCTAGAGCTCCACCACTAAAAGCTTTAGCCATGGTTACTTTTCTTTGAGATATTTCAGAATACCTATTAACCATTTCATTTATAGATACAACATATTCTTCAATATTTTCATTAATAATCTTTAAGGAACTTTTGTCTCCATTGTTAGCTATATTTAAGTAAGCTGGTCTAAATACTTTGACCCATTTTTCCTTAATACCATCTAACTCCATCTCTATATCTTCATTGTTTAGTTTTTTTAATCCCAACTCATTGTTACCTTGTGAAAGACCTTCTAAAGTGCTATCAAAAAATTCTATTACATTCATTAGTTGATCAAGTGTCTCTCCATCTGCCTTATCTTTCATAATAATACTGGAAGATAAATAGGCCATTCTATAGCTGGATGCACGCAATCTGCCAGAATAATTTATAAAATTCCCATCACTATCAATGGATGTAAATGCAAATATATTAATTCCAACTACCGAAACTGTTAAAAATGTTAATAATATGAATGCTATTAAAAGTTTAGTACGTATTTTCATATGATCCCGCCTTTTTATATTGTATAATTTTTATAAGAAATTTATTGTAATAGTCATTATATACCATGTTTGATTAATTCTAAAAGCATTCTTAAAAAATATTTTATTAAAAATAGCAGGTAAGATTACCTGCTATCTCTCTATTCATTTATCACTAAATTTAATAGAAACCCTGTCCCTTGCTACATATTCTCCTTCCTTTGCGGTATACTCTCCAATCTCTATGCTACCAGACTCACTATTAGACTTAGGATAAGCTATTTCAGTATCAAAATTTCCCCAATTAGGTCCACCGGCATCTGCCTGTAAATGCTCCTCGTAAATTACTTTATCATTATCATCTAAAACTCTTACAGAAAATGCACCTTCAAAGGCGACAATCTTACCTTTAATTCTTACTGGATTACTTATACTCTCATTTTCTTTAGGCAATTCAAGTTTTGCTAATATAAGTTTTTGTTTAGATTTAAGTACTTCTCCATCTTCTGTTCTTATTTCATATTGACCAACTGCATCTGAAGGAATTTCTAATATAACTGAAGGATATGTAATAGCTTGACTAACTATTGCCCCTTCTTTTGGCTCTACTATTTCAAATTTAATAACTCTATGATATTCTTCGCCTGAATAATCTGCTATATTAATAGAATAGCCTCCAGTAGGTCTCTCTTTAGAGTTTATTTTAATATAAGTGGCATCAGGGTGCTGAAAAACATAAGCACCTTCTATTTTATCAAATTCATGGAACCACTCTTTAGCAGCTTCTAATATTGACACTTCCTCTACTATTTTCATCTTGTCCTTTATATTTTCATCTATAGTATTTCTTGCTTCCATAGCTTCTTTATCCTTATCTATATTATTGTCAATTTTATCTTCTGGTTTTTCAGAAGGAGTAGGCCCTCTACTTATATTACAACCTGTTATAGTTATAGCTAATAACATACTCATTAAAAGTAAAGGAACTCTATTCTTAAAAATTCCTATTTTACTAACCTTCATCCATATCCACTTCCTTTTTATTTAGATTATATCAAAGTTTATTAAATCTAAAGCTAAGCCTATGTATAAAACTTATTCCCTTATATATTATACCCCTAATGTCATCTGTATAGCATTTAAATATTTATTAATTTTAATGATCTTCTCACCTGAAGATCATTAAAATTTTAAAAAATATTCACAAAAATACAATAACCGAATAAGATGTACTAGGAAAGAATATAGAATGTCTTCATATATCATAAAAATCAATAGGAGGAAATAAGTATGGATAATAGAGAGGTTTCTGTTAATAAAAAAGATATGTCAGCTTATTCTGTTAAATCTGATAATATTAATATACAAGAAAAATCAGAATGCAAATCCTTTTGCATTGATGTAAAAGCTGAAACATTAGGTGATTGTGACAATAACCCAGTATCACTATCTCCAATTACAACTGGTGCTGTAGCGAAGATACCAGTTGTTTTAGCTGAGTTAGCAGTTCGCTTTAATGTTACTTCATTAATTAATCTGCCTGAACCAGCAATGGAAATTAAAAATATTAAGAAAAAAATAAAAGTAACTCAATGTATGCTTATACAAGATACTGACATTTTATTTATTAAAGGATTTGTCCGTAAAAATATTGACTTTGCAACAAGAGATTGCTCAAGTCATAATGGAATATGCGGAGATATCCGTCATTGTACAGTGGATGTTCCTTTTGAATGTACAACAGTAGTTAAATTTAATGGCACAAATCCGGCACCTATTGTTAATAATACATCTAGTGAATTTGAATTTTTTAGAACAAACGAGCTACCAAATAGCTTTGCTGAAAAAGATAGATTGTTATCCGGAGATTTATCAGAATTTAATCAAATTAGTACTGAATTTTTCAACGAACTACCATTCTGCGAATTAATCAGTGCTAAAATCGTTGAGTTTGATGAATTTTTACACCGTGAACGTCCACATCATATGCACCTACCTGTAGGAGAAAAACTTTTTACAAAAATTGAAGAGAAAATGGTTATAACTCTTACTCTTAAAATCTTACAAAACAGACAGGTAGCAATTGGTGCTACTTCTACTAAAACTTGCTAGACCCTTTAAAAATAATGTACTCTAATTTATATTATGCTGTAAGTAAAAAAATGTGCTAAATAAAATATTAAATAATAAAACCTGTAATCATTAGGTCACAGGTTTTGTTTATTATTTGTTTATAATTATATGCTAACATCAAACTTTAAACTATTTTTTTAAAAACTTTCCTTCAATTAAATCCACCACTTCTTTCACCTGTTCAAAACTAAACTGAGGAATATCTTTATCAAATTGAACATCTGTAACAATTCCAAATAGCTCATCATCTTCACATAAAAGCTCATCTGCAGCTTCTTTTCTGTAGACCTCTAATTTTGGCTTGTTTTCTCTCTTATATCCTTCAGTAATTACAATATCAACATTACTAATTTTCTCAAGTACCTCATCTAGTGTGTATTCTACTTGTACCTTCTCAATCATAGCAAACTTTTCTGGTGATGAAATCATAACAATATCAGAACCAGCCTGTCCATGTTTCCACGTGTCCTTCCCCGGATGATCGATATCAAATCCATGAACATCATGCTTAATTGTAGCCACACGATAGCCCCGAGATTTTAATTCTCCAATAATATTACATAACACTGTAGTTTTACCTGTATTAGAATTCTTTCCTACTATTGAAAATACTGGTATCATTTTAACACCTCCGGATAATCTAATAATTGAACGATAATTTTTTGACCTTCTTTGTAGGGACCTGTTCCTGCTGGAATATAGAATAAAGAGTTAGTTCCAGATAGACTCGAAAGCACTCCCGAACTATGTTTACTAGGAAATTGTGTATAGTATTTTCCATCTCGATAATACGTGTTGGCACGCACAAAACGATTTTGATTACTTATTTTTGAAAAACCGCTTTCTAAAATAGACTCAACCTTCATGAGCTTATACTTTTCTCTGCCCATTTTCTTTAATACAATAGGCCTTACAAATTGCTCAAAAGTAATATATGCGGCAGCTGGATTACCTGAGAGTCCAAATAATAACTTATTTTCATATTTGGCAACAGCTATTGGTGTACCTGGTTTCATTCTTACTCTCCAAAACAACATTTCTGCTCCTACTTGTTGAAAGGCTTCCTTTACTAAGTCACAGTCTCCAACAGAAACCCCACCAGTTGTAATAATTATATCAGCCCAACTTAAAGCCGCTTTTAATTTTTCTTTAATAGCTTCTATTCCATCATCACAGATTCCTAACATCAATGGTTTGGCACCTATTTTTTTGATTTGAGCAGCGATAGTGTAAGAATTGCTATTTCGTATTTTTCCATCGGTCAGTACCTGCTGTATGTCCACTAGCTCATCTCCAGTAGAGAGGATTGCCACTCGAGGTTTACGATAGACTTGAACAAAACTTTTTCCTAAGGTTGCAAGGATACCTACTTCTGGTGCATCAATAAGCATTCCCTTTTTCATCACTACATCTCCAATTTTCATATCCTCTCCCAATTTGCTAATATTTGAGTTTGAACATAAAGGAGTGTATATTCTCACTTCTTTCTCAGTGAACTCAGTATCTTCAAAGCGAACTACAACATCAGCCCCTTCAGGAATTTTAGCTCCTGTCATAATTCTCATGGCCTCTCCTTTTTCTAGTTTCTGAGAAGAAACATGACCCGCTGGAATAAAATCAATTACTTGAAGTGTTACAGGTATTTCCTGTGAAGCTCCTTGTATATCCTCTGCTCGTACAGCATATCCATCAAGAGGAGATTTATCAAATGGTGGCATATTCATATCTGATATTATATCTTCTGCTAAAACGCTCCCTAGACTATCTAACAGTGGTACATGAATAGGCTCCGTCTGCTTATTTTCTTTTAAAAGTATATCTAGTGCTTCTTCTAAAGATATATTAGTTCTCATATTCATCCTCCTTAGTACTTTCCAAGATACTATTTGGGAAAAGTACAATTTTTCTGTCTTAATAACGTTTATTCTATATTCTCATTCTATAGGAAACCTATATACTGTTTTATATTTATATATTCTTGGTAGGTATTCATATTTAAAAAGCAACTATCTGTTATATTTAATCTATCTAAAATTTCGTCATTAATCTTCTTTACTTTAAGATTATCAAAGTAGTCAAATAAATCAATGATTTTATAATTCTTCGAGTCAATCAAAGTCCTAATAGACCTTAAGCAACTTTTATTATAAATTGCATGTAGTGGTTGATAATAGCCATTTATATAAGGAACAAGTATATCTTCATCTCCTATATTATCTATCATATAATTAATTAAGTCAGTATTTAAAAAAGGCATATCACAGGCCACAACAAATGCATAATTATTTTCAGCTTCAAAAATTCCAGTATATAGTCCGATTATTGATTTTTTTTCTCTTGATTCAAAGCAGTCCGGTACAAATCGTACATCTTTTAACATACTATATACTTTTGGTGTATTTGTAACTATAATAATCTCTTCAAATGTAGTTTTTAATATTTCTACTACTCTCTCTATTATTGTCTTGGACCCTAATTCTAGCAGAGCCTTGTTTTGTCCCATTCTGGTACTATTCCCACCTGCTAAAACCACTGCGGAAATCCTTTTTTTATCCATTTTTATCATCCATCTCTATATACATCATAATTTAAAATTCATAAATTTAAGATTAAATCTATACCATTTAATTATAACATTGGCAAAAAGGTGCTATTTATATATAGCACCTTTTTGCATTATTTACTTGTCATCTAACTGAACATCTTCCGAGGTTTTTTTCATATGAGTTTTAAACTCTCCTATAGCTTGTCCAAACATTTTTCCGATTTCCGGAAGTTTTGCCGGCCCAAATATAACAAGAGCAATAACTAAAATAACAATTAGTTCAGACGTTCCTAATTTTCCAAACATCCTATATCCTCCTCTTTAGCCATAGAGTTATGCTAATTTATTTATTTAGACTTCTATACTCATTAACCCCAATATAATATACATTAGCGCCTAACTTCTTTTCAGGCAATAGCACTTCATATTTATTTTCCTTCAGTAGTTTACTTACTAAACTATTGCTATCATTTAGATCCCCAAAGAATCTGGCTTGTGTTGGACATGTGGTAACACAGGCTGGCAATAATCCATGTTGTAATCTATGAGCGCAGAAATCACATTTATCTACTTTCTTAGCCTCTTCTTCCTTAATACGAGCACCATATGGACAAGCACCTATACAGGCAAAACATCCTATACACTTTTCTCTGTCCACAAAAACAATGCCCTCTTCATTTTTAGCAGTAGCTCCTACAGGACAAGCACTTACACAAGGAGTCTCATCGCAATGATTGCACAATTGAGGTACTTTTAAAGTATGTACCTCAGGATAAATACCTACCTCTTCTTCTATTACCCAAGATCTGTTACCTTCTTTAGTTACGTTGTTTTCAATTCTACAAGCAGCAGAACAGGCATGACACCCAACGCATTTTCTTACATCTATGACCATTCCCCATTTTCTACTCATTTCATTCACCTCCTAAATTACTCTAGCAGCTAAGTCCCACTTTATATAATCTCTTACAGTATTAATTACTTGTAAATAGAATGGGTTGCATTTTTCCTTAGCAATTTCACAGTATGACAATACAAATTTTTGTAAATGTTCCTCTAAAAACTGTTTCTGTAATTTATTCCACTTTTCTGCAGCTTCTTTTTCCTTCTCTACTTTAGGGTTATCTTCCAATGCTAACTCATTACAAATTGTCTCTTTATGACACAAATAAGCCATGAAAGCTAATTGGAATCCTATATGATCAGGAACTTTAGATTGTTTTAATCCTTCTTCAATATTTAAATCCCATGGATTAAATCTTACAGAATCATAACACATGGATACATGGTAGGTGGAGTTACTCCACAGACTACCATATTTCCATTTTGTATTTTTTCTCCCCTCTTTTATAACTGCATCTACAACGGCCGATTCATAGGGAGGAATATAATTCTTCGTTGAAGGAATAAAAAAGTGATCATAATATTGCTGCTGAAGAAATTTAATATGTTTATCATCGTCATCCACTAACTTATTTCGTCCTTGGGCTTCTTCTATCAATGGTTCAAAATCAACAGAAGATAGTACTTTACTAGCTTCTTGCAGCATTGACGGAATCCCTTGTACAGTATCTATAGTAGGTATCTGCAAATAGAATGAAGCAAATATCTCATATAACGCTGCTCTTTCAAAGGACTGTATTTGATTTTTATCCATTGTACTTTCCCCCTACTTTTTAGGATAGCGGAACAATTTTTGCTCTAATACCATTTCTATTATGTGTACCAGTTATAACTTCTGATAGTCCATATTTTCCTTTAACAGAGTTATCAATAAGGGCAAGAGGATTAGATGCGATTCCAGTAGCTCTAAGACTTTCTCCTGTGACTACCTTTCCATCTATAGTAGTATCTTTGCTACCATACTCCCATTTACCATATCCAAAGCTAATTCCCAAGCTTCCTCGAGCAACACCTTGTCTAACTTTTAATACTCCTTTAGCCTTATTGCTTGGTGTTTCTACCATTACTTCCTGTCCATCATTAAGCCCTAGTTCCTTAGCATCCGATGCATTAATTTCAATGTAATTTGTATCAGATAGAACTTGTAAAGTAGGACAGTTATTTAACATAGAAACCCCTCTAAGCTTAGCCTTAGATGAACATACTCTAAATGGATATTCTTCAGAAGGATAAGCCTTATCTACTAAAGTTCCATCCGCTAATGTCTCTGGTGTCCACACTGGTGCACCTTCATTATAAGCTCCAGTAATACTATTTCTACTATTAGCAAGATTTTCACTATAGAAGCAAACCTTAACTGGATCTCCATATTTCATAAATTCGCCGTCATGATAATTTGTGTCGGCCTCAAATCTTCCACCCTTAGCAATAATATTTTTAACAACAAACAACTCATCTGGTTTAATTGCTGCCTGCCAATCTGATGGAATAGAATCTAGACCCGTAATCTTATCATCTTCTTCGGTTATACCATTTACAGCATCACCATCATATGCCATATTGGCAATAGCCTTAATAAAATAGTCTTCTCTTGTATTTAAAGGCCACATTTTTCCATCAGCATCTTTAATAGCATTGTCACCAAAACCTGGCATACCTATTTTCTTAGCTACCTCAATTAAATAGGTTTCCATGCTAATTGGCTGTTTATTACTGCCTACCTTTGGAGTCATTGGCTCAATAATTGGATATCTAACAGCTGTCATTTTTGTATTAATATTAGCTCTTACTGGAACCATAGCCCATTGCTCATAAATAGATGTATCTGGAACAATATAATCTGCATAAGCGGTAGTTTCACCCATTACTATATCAACACTAATAATTAGAGGTATATTAGATGTTTTCTTAAGTTCCTCCAGCATAGACTCTTGATATAAAGATGGTGTTCCGTATATTGGATTTGCAAAACAGTTTACAAGTATTTTACATTGGTAAGGATACTTATTTAGTGCAGAGAACATTGCTTGTCCATCTAAAGACATACCATTTGTATGCCATGGCAATTTAGAAGGATAAGGTTTTTTACCTTGAGCTACCTTGTTCTTATACTCTGTTGTATTTTCATAATGGAATTGTTCTCTACTTATCTTAACTCCTGATGGTTTAATTTGACCTTCAAATGCTGCTAAATCGTATTTAGGTCCATCCGCAAAGGCTTTGAAAGATGGTCCGTTTCCTGCCATACCACCCTTCATATTATAAGCTCCCATTAATGCTGGCAATATCCATAAAGCAACTGTAAAAGGTAAGGCATTAACTGAGTTTGTTCCACCAAGGGTATCTACTGCAACCTTATGACCATGGCTTGTAAACTCCTTAGCAATTTCTGCTATTTGATTAGCAGATATACCACAAATTTCGGCATACTCCTCTATAGAATGTCTGCTAACTCCTTGCTTTAACAAATATAAGGAAGTAGCTACTTTAATAGTACCTGTTTTTCCTTGAACTTCTCCACTATAAAGTAAATGACCAGCTATAGCTTTGCTGTGAAGCTCTGGTTTTCCAGTTTTTTTATCAATTACAAAGAATCCTTCTCCCTCTAGACCCAAATCTTCAGGTTTAAGGAATTTTCTATTGTTTGGATGTTTTTCATCCACTATTACTAAATGGGTAGCATTAGTATAGCTTTTAAATCCTATAGCTTTAGCTGCTTCTTCATTTGGACATTCTAAGAATTTGCCGTCAAACTTTTCATTATCAAATATCCAGCGCATCATTCCTAATACTAGGGCACCATCTGTAGAAGGCTTAATCGGTATCCATTTTGTTTTTCCAGGAATATCTGTACCCCCTTGCATAAACGGATCAATTACTGCCAACTTTAATTTGTTTTCCATGACTCCCTTTACTGTTTTTCGTGCTAAAGCTTGGAAGCTCATACCACTATGTCCCGGATATGCTCCTTGATACAGACAGAATTCTGCATCTTGAAGGTCTGGTTTATATACTCCACCAGGACCATTATCATATAAAACCTGCCACGCAGGTCTCCATGCGCCACCTCACGTTCCTGTGTGGCCATAGAAATTGGTTGATCCAAAACTATTTAATACAAATCTTTGAGCAAAGTTAATCCGTCCATAGGAACCACCGCTAATCCAAACTAAACCATTGCTCTTTGGTCCCATTTCTGGGGAATCAGGATTAATTAATTCATCTTGACTATATATTTTTCTAAACCCTTCAACTACAGTATCATCACCTAACTCGGTGAAGATTTTGCCACCTTCTACGGTCTCTTCAATAAGCTGTTCCCAAGAAATTGGTTTCCATTTTCCACTTCCTCTTTCTCCAGCTCTTTTTAGTGGTGTTGTAATCCTCATTGGATCATATACCTGTTCAAAAGTAGAGTTTCCTCTAGCACAAACTGTAGCTCTATTAGTAAGTCCTTTATCACCATGTAAGCTGAAAGCCTGATAGGATTCCTTTATCGTTGTGTCATAAGGAAGTGCTGGCTCTGCACATTTAGGATGATATGGATTACCAGTAAGCTTCATAATTCTTCCAGTCTTCTTATCAATCTTAGCTCTAACTCCACAGGAGCTATAACACCCCATGCATACGCTGCTTTTAACTAAAATATCAGAGTTTATTTTAACCTCTCCACTTTGTAAATCTACTGTTGCCTCCACCGCTTGTCCTAAAGTTTCAGGCATATCTGGAAACCCATCAATAGAAACATCGGTTTCTTTACTACATCCAGTTACTCCTAGACCTAAAGCGGTTGCACCTACAGTAAGTGCTGAAAGCTTTAAAAACGTCCTTCGTTTCAACTTTATCACCTCGACATTGATATATTATCATAACCATACATTGTTAAATAATATGCAACCTCTATGCCAACTTTAAAAGATATATTTTCCTATAATAATCCCTTTCAAAACCTCGAACTCCAATGTTGATTTTTAGACAAAATCAGATAAAATTAGACTTATTTCTTTAATATCTATTATATAATAAAACCAATACTTATTATGTCATAATGACAAAGTACCCTGCCAAAATGACAGAGTACTCTACCGAAACGACAAGAGGCAGATCCAATCTAGCTTATTGTCGTAGTTCATATTCGTCAATTTTCCTATATAAGGTTCTTAATCCAATCTTTAATATTTTTGCTGCTTCAGTTTTATTCCATCCTGTTTTCTCAAGAACTTGACCTATATGTTCCTTCTCTATATCCTCTAAAGCTAGACTTTTAACATTATTTTTACCATAAACTTCTCCAGCGAAAAAATCCTGAGGCATTAACTCTTTTCCCTTTGATAGTAGAATTCCTCTCTCAATCAAATTTGCTAACTCCCTTACATTACCAGGAAAATTATAGTTCAATAAAAATATCTCTGTTTCTTTACTTAACTTTTTCTTAGTATTACTCTGCCTTAAGAAATGTTCAGCTAATAATAAGGCATCTCGCCCTCTCTCCCGTAGTGGAGGAACGCTTAATGTTACAACACTCAATCTATAATATAAATCTTCTCGAAATCGCCCCTCTTCTATCGCTTGTTCTAAATTAATATTAGTTGCGGCTACAACCCTTACATTTGTCTTTTTTGTTACCGTTCCACCTACTGGTCTAAATTCTCCTGTATCTAGAAACCTCAACAACTTAACCTGTAGAGAAGCCTCCATATCTCCAATTTCATCTAAGAATAAAGTCCCCTCATTTGCTAATTCAACTAACCCTTTCTTATTCACCTGAGCACCAGTAAAAGCTCCCTTTACATGTCCAAATAGTTCACTTTCCAATAATTGATTAGGAATAGCACTGGCATTTATAGGTACAAAGGGGTGATGGGCACGGCAACTACTATAATGTAAAGCATTGGCAACCAGCTCTTTCCCAGTACCACTTTCACCTAAAATAAGAACTGGCAATGGACTATCAGATACCCTGTTAATCATATATTTCAAATTAATAATAACATCGCTATTCCCTATTATCTCACGTTTTCTATTTGTTCTTTGAATAGTTTCAATTAGGTTGCTACTATACTCCTGCAATTTCTTCCTATCTATTGCCTTTTGTAAAATTAGCTCCAGTTCAATAGGCTTAATTGGTTTTGTTAAGTAATCATAAGCACCCTTTTTCATTGCTTCAATCGCAGTATCTACAGTTGCATAGCCAGTAAGCATAATTATTTCCAGATTAGGCTGAATTTTCTTAGCCTTTTCTAATAACTCCAGTCCATCCATGCCACTCATCATTATGTCAAACAGAGCCACATCAAATTCAGTCTCCTCAATAATATTTAGTGCTTTTAAACTACAATTAGAAACCTCTACTGAGTAACCTTTTCTAGTTAGCCTTTGTTGTAATAATGTAATAAATTTTTCTTCATCATCTACTAGTAAAACCCTAAATGGTCTCATTTTTTATCACCTCAGCTGCTATAGGTAACCAAACATTGGCCTTTGTACCTACTTCTTTCTTGTTTTCCAAACTAATAATGCCTCCCATTCTTTCTACAATAACTTGACTAATGGCAAGACCTAGACCTGTACCTTTTCCAACAGGTTTAGTAGTATAAAACGGATCGAAAACATGCTTTAAATTTTGTTCTAAAATTCCTTCTCCTGTGTCAACTACTTCTATACCAATTAATTTTCCTTCATATATTAGCCTAATGGTTAACACACCTCCACCAGGCATTGCATCCAAAGCATTAGTAACTAAATTTAATATAACTTGCTGTAACTGGGATTCATCTACAAAAACATAAGGTAGGGGCTCCTCCCATTGTAAATCCACTTCTATATTTTGTTTATTAATAGGGTATTTAACTAACTTCAATACTTCGTTTACTATATGAGGAATATATACTTCTTTGTCCTGTGATTCTACTTCCCTAGAATAGTTTAACAAACTTTGAGTTATATCCGTACATCGGTGTATTTGTTCTCTTATACTTAGTAAATATTCCTTAAATACCCCTTCTTCTTTAAGCTCATCTATATTTTCTGTTTCTAAACGTTCTAATAAATCATCAGCATAAAACCCTAAATTGTTCATAGGATTATTAATTTCATGAGCTACACCTGCGGCTAAAAGTCCTACAGCAGCTCTTTTTTCAGCTTGAATTGCTACTTTCTCATTGTCACGCTTTTTCTTAATTTCCCCAATCATTTCATTAAATGCCTCTATTACTAATCCTAATTCATCATTTGACTGTTTAGGAATTTGATAATCTAGGTCTCCTCTTTTAACAGAAGCCACACCTGTAGCTAATTCCTCTACTGGTCTAATAAACTGAAATATAAAAAATAATCCTAAACCTGTAATTGTGAGAATAATAAGAAACAAAACTAAATTTAATTGAGAAAGCATTGTACTAAGGGTAGCATAGGCGTTTACTAGAGGTTGCTCTACTACTACACCCCAACCAACCATCGGGATTAATCCATACACACCTAAAACATCTTCCCCTGTATAAGATTTATAGGTTATTGGATTAAATTCCAGCGTCTTAAAATGACTTCCATCATCAGTTTTACTTTTTAGTAAATTTTCTACTCCCTTGCTTTTAAATACATCCTGTCTTCTCAACACCTGACTATAGTCAGAATGTCCTATTAATTCTCCTTTTTCATCAACCAGCATAATATAACTTCCATCTGAAATCTCTATAGATGATATTTCCTGCATTACTTGTCTTAAACTAATTTTAGCAATAAATCCTCCTCTAAAATCTTCATTAATACCTCCAACAGGTACTCCTAAATCAAAAACAATTTGATTATCTATATCTATTTTAGGACTTCCGATAAAAAAATTTCCTTGTTTAAGTTTTCGAAACTGAGCTTCCTCAGATATTAATTTTAGGTCTTTAGAAGAAATAGCATATCTCTTTGAAACCTTTACTACTTCCTCGCCATGGGATGATACCATTACAATTTCCTCTAAATGTGGAAAGTTTTTTAATACACCATAAAGAAGATTTTCCTTTTGTTTTACATCATCCCCATCAAAGACTTCAGAATTAGTTAGAGAAATAGTTTCTAGAGAAGTTTGTAAAGTTTTGACCAAATCAGAAACTGCATAGGAAACTCTAGATGCAGTTAAAGCATGCTGTTTGTGAATAGATGCTTCTACCTCTTTTTTGATAATTTTCATATTATAAAAACCTAAGAATAATAAAGGAATTATCGAAATAATTATCATCATAAGCATCAGTCTTAATTTGATGCTATTATACCAATAACTTCTAGTTTGTTTTTTCATAATAAATTACCTTTCGCTGTTGTGTACAAAGTGGTCTACAAATGGCATTTTCGTGGTTTCAATATCTACCCCCAATTGCCTAGCTGTGTCTACATTAATATATAGTTCTAGCCTCTCTGGAGATTCTATTGGTATTATCCTAGGATCTTGTCCTTTTAGCATATTCGCCACTATTCTGGCAGCCTGTACCCCTTCATTCTGACTAGTACTTCCATAAAAGGCCAACACACCTTTCTCTACCTGTCGATCAGTAATTCCCATAACCGGCACTTGATTTTCAAGAGTAATTTCAACTATCGAATCTAGCATAGATTCAAATAACAAACTACACATTAGCATTACACCATCTACATAGTCACTTTTTTCATTTAAAACTTCGACGACCTCTTTCTGGTTAGTTACAGGAACAATATGCAATTGTATACTTAATTTTTCAGCAGCATCATATAAAAATTCAGAGCTGGGTCCAAATGGTGTTGTTTCTGGATTATATAAGACTAATACCTTTTCAGTGTCTGGAACTAACCTTTTTAAAAATTCGAGTCGTTTTCCTGATAATTGAACATAATGACTATCTACTCCAGTAATATTACAGGCAGTAGAAATATTACCTTCCACAAAACCAAGCTCTACAGTACATCCAACGCCAATAAATGCTACTGGAATTTCTTTGTTTATTTCTTTGTTCATAGTAGCTTTTTTTGCTGCAGCAGTTTCAGAAGTGCCTGTAGTCACAATTGTATCTACTCCAACATCCACTAGTTCTTGTGCTAGCTGATCTAAGATTTCAACATCTCCTGAAGCATTCTTTATAATAATATCTACATTATCCTCTGAGAAACCGTATTGTTTTAATCCTTCATACATTCCTTCTACTTTAACTAGTCTTTCATCAGTAACGGTCAATACACCTATTTTATAGACTTTATGTTCTTTTTCTTCAGCATTTATTTGTATATACGTAGAATAATAAAATATCAAGATAGCTATGCAAATTATAAATAAAGACACGAATATTATTCTTTTCTTCATTAGTCAATCTCCCTTTATACAAACAATCTGTCATTTTTTTAATTTGTTTCGTGACACTAATACTTGAATATTTTATTCAATGTTTCAATATATACTTATATTCTATAATAATATAGGTAAGAGGGCAATAAAGTTTGTTATTTCCCAAACATCTTGTAATAAAAATAAAACCTGTATTCCTACGGATACAGGTTTTATACAAATAAATCTTATTCTAATATAAGATTTATTCTCTATATTATTAAGTTCACAAAGTCTAATACTTAGCTAAGTTTTCTCCTAGCTGCTTGCACTTGTTTAATCCGTCTTCTTCTGGAGTTAAGTTAATAATAAGTCCTTCCGCTATTACATTAGCTCCATATCCCTTCATTCTTTCTTCCCAATTTTTCATCCATTCTCCATCTCCCCAGTCATAGGAACCAAAAACAACAACAGGCTTTCCTTTGATTTTTTCATTATTTAATGATTCTACAAATGGCTCCATTTCACTATCTTCTAACTCTTCTGCTCCCATAGATGGGCATCCTAAAGCTACAGCATCTGCATCGAAAACATCTTCTGAAGATGCTTCGCTAACATTCTTTAAGATTACATCTATGCCCTCTACTTTAGCACCTTCTGCAATTGCTTCAGCCATTTTCTCTGTATTACCTGTACCACTCCAATAAATAACAGTTACTTTTTTCATTTTAAATAAGCCTCCTCTTATATTATATATTGCTAAATATGTAACTTTCATAAATACAGAATTTAAACCATTAATTCAAACATACTTTTAAAATCAGCTTTTATTATGCTGACTGTACAATCATTTCAGGTGAGCTTTTTTCCAACATCCTACGTATTTGTTGTTTTGCATTATTAAATTTTACGTACTTTTCATCAGATAATCTGCTATCTCCATATACATTCCAGCCATTTATTTTAGTAAGTTTTAAAGAAGGATGACCCATAAATCCGATAACATCTTTTAAAGGATATCCTAAAAAAATACCAATTTCATGGGGTATGCTATCTTCTTCTATTTTTTTTATTAAATGTCCTAAATAGTTGTCTAAAGAATATTCCTCTCCATATCCCAACTTTTTTAAAAACACTAAGTTCCTTAAATCTAACAAGGTCGAATCTAATAGCTTATTATTATAAAATAGTATCTTTTTGCATCCATTAAAAGCTACAAATTCCTTATAGGATACTTTATTACACTTACTAAAAATATCTTTAATTCTCCTAAGTTCTAAATTATCTTTTTTAGGAAAACTAACAATTTCTGCAGGTTTCTCTCCTAATAAAACAGGTCCTAGAAGTTGAACAATCCATTTTTCAAATCCATCGTTCTGATCTTCATTGAAAAACAAGCAATTTTTATTACACTCTAACATTTACTCACCTTCACTTCTATAATTGATAATGATTGTTATTATCAGTATAAATGACAGAAATATATTTGTCAATAATTTATTATCTTTTGCTTTATAATAAAAAAAGCTTCCATCACAGTAAGCTATATATTTAAAAAAATCTCGAAATTATATAGAAAAAGAGACTATGAATCAAATTTTTGATCCATAGCCCCTTTTTTTCTAGATATTAATTAATATTTGTTACATTTGCTTTTATCAGAACAACTACTTCCACAACTACACTTATTATTTTTAGCGTCATTATATACTTTTCTTAAAGCAAATATTAAAATACCTCCAAAAATTAAACCAACTATTATATTTCCTGACATTATACCTCAACTCCTAATTCAGCACGTTTGGAATCCGTTTTTCTAATAGTTATAATAAGATAAATTGCAACAATAACAGCTATAATTATAGCTGGTACGAACCCTACTGCTGGCGTTCCATACACGATTAAAGAGCCAACTTGAGTCACTAACATAGCTAAAGTATAGCCTACAGCAAATTGGAAAGCTAACGCTCTAAACAGCCATTTTTTAGAACCCAGTTCCGAATTCATGGCCCCAATTGCTGCAAAACAAGGCGGAGTAAATAGATTAAACACAAGATAAGCAAATGCTGTTACAGGTGTGAAAAATTCTGTTAAAGCACCTCCAGGTAAATGCAGAGCCTCTTCTGAAGCTACAGCTAAAAGCACTGCAAATGTAGCAACAACATTTTCTTTCGCAATAAAACCTGTTATTGAGGCTGCCGCAAGTTGCCATCCAACAAATCCAAGTGGAATTAAAATAGGAGCAATTAATGTTCCAATGGAAGCAAGTATACTTAAGCTTTGATCTTCTACTGGTTTAAGTCCCCAACTATATGCTTGTGCAAACCATACAAGTGTATTACATACAAGTATAATAGTTGTGGCTTTATAAATAAAAGCCTTTGCTTTGTCTATCATTTGTAGAAAAGCATATTTTAAACTAGGTAATTTATATTCTGGAAGCTCCATAATAAATTGAGATGTATTCTCCCACACGAAAATTTTCTTTAATAAAAGTCCACCAACTATAATCATTCCAATAGCAATAATATACATACTAGGTCCAATCCAAATATTCTCTGGGAAAAATACTGCTGCAAAAAGAGCTATAATTGGAAGTTTAGCACCACAAGGTACAAAAGGAGTAAGAATTGTAGTCATTCTTCTTTCATTAACATCTTCAATTGTTCTTGTTGCCATAACACCAGGAATGGCACAACCAGAACCTACGATCATTGGTATAATAGATTTACCAGACAATCCGATTTTTTTGAAGAATCGATCCATTACTACTGCTACCCTAGCCATATATCCACAATCTTCAAGTAGTGATAGGCAAAAAAACAATACCATAACTAGAGGTAAAAAGCCTATAACAGCTCCGACGCCGCCAATAGCACCGTCTACAATAAGAGCTTGCAACAGTGGACTAACTCCCAGTCCTTCTAACAAACCATTTGCTACATCTGGTACTATTTCTCCAAATAGGGTCTCATTAAAATACTCTGATAAATATCCACCAAGTCCTTCTATAGAAAATGAAAATACTGCCCACATTATCAAGAAAAATATCGGTAACCCTAACCATTTATGTGCTACAATTCTATCAACTTTGTCAGAGAAACTAACTTCTCTAGCATCTCTTTTTTTAACTTGGCATTTTCTAATAATTTCATCTACAAATTTTTGTCGTGCGGTATCAGGATCTTTGGAATCTTTACCTACAAAATTAGGTTCAATTTGAGGTTTCTTTTCCTTACCAAGTTTAATAGCTTCACTAATTAAATTTAATAATCCATTTTCTGATGTAGCAGTAGTAGCCACAACTTTACAATTTAAAGCTTTACTTAAAGCATTTTGATCTACAACATCTCCTCTTTTAGATACAATATCACTCTTATTAAGAGCAATAATGACAGGAATCCCTAATTCCAAAAGCTGAGTTGTAAAGAATAAGCTTCTACTAACGTTAGCTCCATCGACAATATTAATAATTACATCTGGCTCTTCTCCTAAGATAAAGTCTCTAGTAATTGCTTCTTCACCAGTAAATGGTGAAATAGAGTATGTACCCGGGAGGTCAACAATTCTTACATCAACTCCATCTGGATTATACTTTTTCTTAAGATCTGACTCTTTTTTTGCTACGGTAACACCAGGCCAGTTCCCTACAGACTCCGCCTTCCCTGTAATTGCATTATACAATGTAGTTTTCCCTGAATTAGGATTACCCGTTAATGCTATTTTCATAGTGAATCCCCCTCATTATAAAAGTTTGTTTAATATTAATAATCATTATCAATAACAAAACAAATATAATATGCTATGATACATAGCATATCTATGATGCAATATTTGATACAAAACTAAACATTAAGTTTATGCTTCTAATACAATATATTTTGCCATATTTTCATCAAGTGCATATCTGCTATCTTTAATATTAACTATATAATTCCCTGCAAGTTTAGAAATAAGAGTAATCTCTTCTCCTTCAAAACATCCTAAAGTAAAAAGAAACTTTTTTATGTTTTCTTTACCTTCTACTTGTTTAATATTAAAGGTCTGACCGATCTTTGCTTTTGATAATAACATCACAATCTCGTCCCTTCTTACATTATATACTCATCTCGCTCTTATTGATAAAGAATATCATATTCAAATAGAATTGTCAATAGATCAAATTTAGAAATTGAATCAGCATAAATATTAGTTCATTTATATCCATTTTCTACTGTGGCCTAAGTATTTTTTAGTTTTTTATTTATATTCCTATATTTTACCTTATTTCTACTGTAAAATTTCCATAGTACAACAGGTTAAATGTAATAATTATCGAAAAGGGGTATGTATTTTGTGTAACAAAACTAAGTTGCTAGAATTAATCAATGAAATAGAAATTGTTAAGGTTGAGCTACATAACTTGATATGTAAAAAACAATACAATCTCACTGATTCAGAGGTAGTTAAACTGAGCGAATTACTTGATCAACTTTTGTCTCAGTATCACAATATAAAATAATAATTAATTAAGCATGTTTAACCTGTTGTGCTTATTATAAGCACAATACCCCTAATCTGAATCAGCATTAAAGGTTTTATGAAATGGTAATAAAATGACTACTAATAAATTAGTAGTCATTCTTAAAGGACTTTATACCGACTCTCATATGGGTGACCTTTTAATTCATACATAAATTCTGGATTAGAAGATCATTGCCTGGTCGTACCTGTTCAAATTGAGTTCCCTGCCGCTGGGCATAAAAAATATCAGCACCCTATGGATGCTGATATTTTTTGGCACGCCCTGCAGGATTCGAACCTGCGACCAACTGATTCGAAGTCAGCTACTCTATCCAGCTGAGCTAAGGGCGCATGTATTTAGATTATAAAATAGATACCTTCTAAATATAACATACTCTAATATTTTTTGCAATATACGTATTTTTCATTTTGTATAAGACACAGTAGTGTATATATAGTTGGAACTTTTATCATAAGACACATCATGTCAGCTCATATTAACTTACCTCTACACTTATTCTAATTGCTATATCTTTTTCTAGTGCAATATTTCTTGTACCGATTTATAATACTAGAAATACATAAATATATATTATCAAAAACAAAAAAGTTAGATTAGTTATCTTAATCTAACTTTTTACTTTGGCGTACCTACAGGGATTCGAACCCCGGACACATGGCTTAGAAGGCCATTGCTCTATCCTGCTGAGCTATAGATACCTATTTATTGGAGCGGAAGACGGGACTCGAACCCGCGACCCTCGCCTTGGCAAGGCGATGCTCTACCACTGAGCCACTTCCGCATGTGGTGCAGGTGAAGGGAGTCGAACCCCCACGGTTACCCGCTAGATCCTAAGTCTAGTGCGTCTGCCAATTCCGCCACACCTGCGTGTCTACGGCCTACCCGTAGAAAATATTAAGTTGGCTGGGATAGCAGGACTCGAACCTGCGAAATGACGGAGTCAAAGTCCGTTGCCTTACCGACTTGGCTATATCCCAACATTTGGGGTGGATGATGGGAGTCGAACCCACGAGTGCAGGAGCCACAATCCTGTGTCTTAACCACTTGACTACATCCACCATAAAAATGGCGTACCTACAGGGATTCGAACCCCGGACACATGGCTTAGAAGGCCATTGCTCTATCCTGCTGAGCTATAGGTACATGTTTAATGGAGCGGGTGAAGGGAATCGAACCCTCGCGATCAGCTTGGAAGGCTGACGTTCTACCATTGAACTACACCCGCATATTTAATTAATGTCTTAACATTTAATAATGTTACCATATAATCATTATTATGTCAAGTACTTATTAGTTATTAACTAAAGAAAAGTCGTATTGTGCTATCCTATCGACTTCTGGCGGACTTAAAATTCATACTGAACTTCCAAGTGCTCAGAATATAGCTACCATCCTAGAAGGTTCATTTAGCGACGAAATCTAGTATACATAATTTAAGATTAAACTTCAATCCATATAAATCTTCCTTATTAAAGATGTACATAAAATACAAAAGTTATACTTTGTTTTTCAAGGTTTTTCTTATTATTTCTCAAAAACTAATATTTAATAATTTTCATCAGATATCTAGCAATTTTACAGCTTTATATTATACTATATTTTTTATAGTACAAAGAGAAGGCAAACCGCCTTCCCCCTGAAACTATATATTAATAAAGTCCACCTTTATATTTTCTTCAATAGTAATAATACAGCAACTTTTTTCTGATCCACCTCTAGGCAAACTAGTACTGCCTGGATTAAGTAATACCATACCTTCTTCTACTGCATAAAATGGTATATGACTATGACCAAATATAACTATATCCGCATCATTTTGTTTACCTGCATAGAAGATTACATTTATATTCATTTTTACTCCATAATTATGACCATGGGTAATAAAAATTTTTTTACCATCTATTAATTCAATTCGTTCTTCTATGCCCCCTATGTCACAATTACCAGAAACTGCTACTACTTTAATATTATAATTTTTTTCTATATACTTTGCATCTTTATAGTTGTCTCCTGCATGGATAATTAAATCTACATCTTTTAAATGTTCCATGGCTAAATCAATATATTTACACATTCCATGACTATCACTAATTACACCTATTTTCAACCTACTCACCTTCTAATCGTGTTTTTAGCTCCTCTTTTAACTTTTCTAGAGCAATAGCACGATGGCTAATCTTATTTTTCCTTTCTTCTCCTAGTTCTGCGAATGTCTTACCATATTCCTCTATTATAAACAAAGGATCATAACCAAAACCAGACGTACCTTTTGGCTCGAAACCAATTACACCAGAACACTCTCCTCTTAAAACAACAATATCTCCGTTAGGAAATACAGCCGCCATGGCACAAACGAATCTAGCTTTCCTCTTCTCTAACGGAATATCTTTAAGTAGTTTAAGAAGCTTATCATTATTTTCCTTATCAGTTGCATGCTCTCCAGCAAATCGAGCTGAATATATTCCAGGCTGGTTATTTAATATATCAACCTCTAATCCAGAATCATCTGCAAGGGCTAGTTTTCCCGTTTTCTCCATAACTGTTTTTGCCTTAATTAGTGCATTTTCTTCAAATGTATTACCATCTTCTATTATTTCTAGTCCATCTAATCCAACATCCTTCATAGAAAGAACCTCTAATTGAAAATCTTTTAAAATTACACCTATTTCCTCTAACTTATGTTTATTTCCTGTTGCAATTACTGCTTGATATACAGTTTTAAACCCTTCTCTACTTTTCATTGTTGCCTCCATTATGTGCATCTTTCTCTTCAGTTTTATTTTCTTTAATTTTGCCAACTTCCTCAGCTATAGTACCTAAAACCTCTTTTTGAAGTCTAATTAGCTCAGTATTTCCTTTTTCACCAAGTCTTAATAACTCCATTAAATCTTCCCTACTAAAGGGTGATTCTTCTCCTGTCCCTTGAACCTCAACAAATTCCCCTCTATCTGTCATTACTATATTCATATCTACCTTAGCAGTCGAATCTTCTGTATAACATAAATCTAGCATAGTCTGCCCTTCTATTATACCTACACTAACAGCAGATACAAAGTTACTAACTGGTATGTATTTTAATGTTCCTTCTTCTTTAAGCTTATTTAAAGCATCCACTAATGCCACAAAAGATCCGGTAATTGAAGCTGTGCGGGTACCACCATCGGCTTGTATTACATCGCAGTCTATCCATATAGTTCTTTCTCCAATAGAATCTAAATCGACTACAGAACGTAATGCTCTACCTATTAATCTTTGAATTTCTTGGGTTCTTCCTTCTACTTTTCCTCTACTTGATTCCCTTACCTTTCTACTTTGTGTAGAACTAGGTAACATAGAGTACTCTGCTGTTATCCAGCCTTTTCCCGTATTTTTCAAAAAAGGAGGCACACGATCTTCGATAGTAGCTGTACAAATTACCTTTGTTTCCCCCATTTCTACTAATACCGAACCTTGGGCATATTTTGTATAATTCCTTGTAAATTTTACAGGTCTTAACTCGTCATAGCTTCTTCCATTATTTCTATTCAAAGATCATCTTCCTTCCCTCAAGTTATATGTATTTATAAAATGTTTTTCATATAATATTGTATCATAGTTTGCCTTTTATATACAAAAAATCATCTTTGATGATTTCAATAGTACAATAAAAAACCGAGATATTATCTCGGTTCAATTAATGTTTATTTGAATAGGTTGGTAGATTTAAGCTTACATCTGGATTTAACTTTATTTCCTTTCCTCCAGATAAAATACGAATCTGAGAAATTGAAGGTTCTATTTCTCTTAATGTAAGACCTAATTCGTAGATCATTGATTGTTGATGTGCTTTGTTATTAGGCATATTTTCAATTTCTTTACTTAAATCAATGTATGCAACTCCATCTTTTACATAAACATCATTTAACATTACACCTGCTGGTAATTCACTATACAGTCCAGTGTTTTCAGGTGCACCTTCAATTAATGCTGTTAAAACACTTTTAATATCTGCCTTTATTGCACTAACTCCTTTAGTTACTGGAATATAAAAAGAGTCTTCACCGTTGGTAGTAGTTTTGTAATATACTACAACTGGTACCTCTTCTTCTTGTAACTCTAAGCTCAAGTTAATGTTTTCTCTTTCTAGAGGAGTTTTAACTTTTGTGCCAAAGGAAAGCTTACTAATTTCCTTGCCATCTACCAATAACTGAACTTTATCAATTGCTTCAAATTCAGTTAATGTGTATACAAGTGATTGAACTATAGTCTTTTCATCAATTTCAGTATCATAGGATAGAATATTATCATTGAAATCTACTTTAGCTAATCCTTCGTTTATTGACATTCCTATTACTTCTGTTCCAGTAGGCAACACTGGTAATAATCCTACGGTAGCTAAGTCATCTCTAACTCCTGGCTCATCTACTAGTAGGCTTACAGCGGCCTTTGCAATTCCATCTTCCCAGGGTATCTTTTTCATAACTGGAACTATAATCCCTTTTTGATCTCGATAATAAAGAACGGTTTCTCTTAATCCATCTTCTTCTAGTACACCTGTATCAATAACTAAACTAACATCTTTGTCTTTTCTAAAAACTCCACAAGCAGTTAATAAAAATACGGATAAAACTATAAGCAAAATAGCTAACCACCGCAAAGATCTCATATACTCCGTCCCCCAATCATATAATTCCTTTATACTTTCCACGTGTTAGAAGAAAGTCTTATATTGCAATTATATTATAGAGGACTCTTAACTATTCATTATTTCTTCTTCAAACCTGCAAAATATCCACCACGAATAGCACGAGCATCGGTTACTGTAACAAAAGCTTTTTTATCGTGGTTATCTACTACATTATATAGTTTGGATAAATGTTTTCTTTGTAGGGATACATTTAAAAGGTGTCTTATGCCCTCTCGTCCATAGCCTTCTATTACTGTAACTCCAAAACCATTATCTCTTAGTTTTTCAACTAATTGTGTAACCTCATAGTCTGAAATTACTTGTACAATAATATTTCCTAGGGCCATTTTCTCTTCTAGAAAAATACCTACATAGTTACCTGTAGCAAAACCTGAGGCATACGCAAGCACATTTAATGGATTATCCATACCACTAAGTACCTTTCCTATTGCCAACACATAAATGGTTACCTCGACAAATCCAATACATGCAGCGATTACCCGTTTTCCCCTTACTACCATAATCATACGAATAGTAGCCATACTCACATCAGTTAATCGTGCTAAAAAAATTAATAAATAACCCAAAACAGCTTCCATATTTTCCCCTCCAAAACATTTCCTTTTAATAATTATTATACCTCAAATTTGTTTTTAATCATCTAATATTATTTATTAATATTTCAGAATTATTAACTAGAAGTTTAACACTTAATATCAAAATAGAATAGAGACTAAAAATAGTCTCTATTCTTTAATATTTATCTTGTTTCTTCAAAATATCTAACAGTTGCTTTAAACATTGCTTCTGCAACTTGTTGACGATACTCGCTTGTTGCAAGCTTTGCCTCATCTCCAGCATTTGTTAAAAAACCTGTTTCTGTTAATACTGCTGGCATTGTTGTATTTCTAAGTACAGACAGGTTATTTGGCTTTGCCCCTCTACTGTTTATATCTAAATTCTTAATCATTTCGGATTGAAATACCTCTGCAAGCTTTTTACCCCTTATATCACTGGGATGATAAAAATTTTCAAGCCCATTAGCTGTAGGTACCTTTTCTGCAGCATTTGCGTGAATACTAATGAATATATCTGCATTCAAACTATTTGCCACATCTGCACGATCTTGTAGTTCTAACTTGGTGTTAGGGGTTAGGTTATCTACACGGGTCATATAAGTTCTAAAGCCGGCTTCTGTCAATAATTTATTAAGTCTTGTAGATATATCCAATACAACTTCTGATTCATGCATCTTAAGTATTGAAGAAGTAGTACCCGGGTCTCTACCCCCATGTCCAGGATCAATAACAACAAGCATTTCTCTGTATTTAGCATTTTTATTATTTAATTCTAATACTAAATCTTGACTTTGTTCAGATGAAAGTAACTTATGTTCTACAGAATCTTGTAATTCTAATTTTACATTGTAATTACTTTGGCTTAAGTCTTCTGATATATTAATCGACTTTATAATATGGTCATTAATATTAAGACTTGCCAGTTCAAGCTCAATATCTTTTTTAGGAACTGTTACCTCTATTAAATTCGATGCTAATTGACGTCCTATACTATATCTAGTAACCGTTGAACCCTTTAGTGTAAATCTTGAAGTTGTCCATCCAGTTTCCTCATACTTTATTGCTTTAAAAGGTTCGCCCTCTAAATGTAAATATAATTTATTACCATTCACTTCTGCATAAGCTTCATTATAACCACTATTTTCTTGAAAATCTATTACTACACGTACATTTTTCTCATTTGTACCGTTATTTTCTGGTGTATGCTCAGAAACCCTAATTGTCTTTGCTACTTTACCATCTATGTTTATAAGATTATTTTTAAAGTTACTATGTAGCACTCCACCTTTAATGTCTACTACTAAACGTTCTGGGTCACTTAACTGCATTATACTATAATCAGCGACAGAATCTCCTTCAATAACAATAACTTCTTTTGTATTCATAATTTCTTTTTTTACATTACGAATATAATTAGTAAAGTTTATTACAATTTCTCCACTTTTCTCATCAAAGCTTATTTCATGTTCAGTTGACTTTCCTAACTCCATTACAACTCGAGTTACAAATGGATCATTTTGAAATTGTGATACTCTAACACCTTTTATTACCTCACTATTGCTTTGAATATGTAAAGTTCCATTACTCTCTAGCTTATTCCTGTCACTCAAATTTAATTTTGCATTATTTAGATCAATTACTAGCCTTTCAGGATTTGCTAACTTAAACTGTTTGTAATCAATTTGTTTTGATGTTTTAATACGAATTTGAGGTATAGATCCATTCATTTCAACTCTAACATCTGTAACGTCTGCAACATTTTCTTGTGGAGGCTGTGGATTGATGATAGGTTCTTCTTCAGTTTCTTTTTCAGGCACTTTAGGCATGTCTATTGAAGCAGTTACAGTTTTTTCATCCCAACCTACACTAAGTCCAAGCTCATCTGCAAAAAAACGAACCGGTACCATAGTTCTACTGTTATCTCCTATTGCAAGAAGCTTTGCAGGAATATTGTCTGGAAGTCTTTTTTGAACACCATTAACTAAAGCTACAGGGCTATCAATTTTTAAAAGTATTTCCTTATCTTTAGTCTTAACTTTTACTTCTTGTTTAGCTTCATCCCACCCAATATCAGCATTTAGCTTGTCCCCTAAATGTTCTATAATAACTCTTAATGGTACTAAAGTTCTTTCTTGATTATTTAGTGGGTAAATTATAGGAGGCACATCTGCAGATTTTACTGTTTTGCCATCTATTTTAAGATTTACTACTTGATAGTTTTTCCCTATACCATTTTCTTTTAATAAAATCTTATTCAAAGATCCATCTGCAAAAGAAACTGTAAGAGAAGTAATTAAAATTATTAGAACTAATATACTCGGAATTAATTTTCTCATTGGTCCCCTCCTATTTTTTATTAACAATTTGAACACTAGCCCACTCAATAATATTAATTTCTATTACCAATGGCTTCCTTTACTATTATTTATATCATTATGTAAAATCTTATGTCAATGAATATGGTAAATTGTAATTAATATGTAATAATACTATAGTTTTTGACGAATAAAATGGAAAAAAATTGCATATAATAAAAAATTGCGCGCAAAAAAAGAAGGACTTATGCCCTTCCCTATAATTAATAGTATACTAACTTTCAAATGCTTTATATAACTCATCTACATATGGAGGTTCTAAATCTATTAGTTTATCTCCTTTTATAACTATACGTCCTTCTTTTATAACTTTTCCAATCTCTGTTATATCCATGCCTTTACTATTAAAAGCCTCAACCATCAAATCCTTCTTATCTTGAGAAATAGTAATAACCATAACTCCACTAGAAATTAATCTCATTGGATTAATTGAAAACAACTTACATATTTGCATTGTTTCTTCCCTTATATTTATATTATCCTCATATACTTCTATACCTAATCCTGATGCTTCTGCTAATTCCCATAGAGCACCAAAAATTCCACCCTCAGTAACATCGTGCATACTATGCACTCCTACACTGCTAGCCAGAATTCCTTCTTTAACTACACTTATATCTTTAGAAAATTCCTGAGCAGATTTAATTATATCGTAACTAACTTTGTCTTTTAATTTTTCTTCTAAATCTCTAGCTATTATAGCTACCCCTTCTAGTCCTACGTGTTTAGTCATAAACACTGCATCTCCAATTTTTGCACCTTCAGAAAGCACTAATTTATTTTTAGCCTGTCTGCCTATAGCTGTAGCACTAATTATCATTCGGTTAACAGCATCAGTAATTTCTGTATGGCCTCCGATTATTTCTACATTAATAGAAGCAGCAGCTTTATTTGCCTCTGCCATAACATAACTTAAATCTTCTTTAGTTGTATTCGGCGGTGCCATAATAGTCAACATTATTCCAAGTGGCTCGACACCACTAGAAGCTATATCATTGCAGGAAATATGTATTGCCAAACTACCAATGTCCTTAATAGCTCCAGTAATTGGATCGGTGCTCATTACACAAACATAATCACCAAAATCTACTACTGCACAATCCTCACCAATATTAGGTCTAACCAACACTTCAGATCGTCTATGTTTAATATTAGAAAAAATTACTTCCTTTAACACTTCTGTAGGTATTTTGCCTATTTCCATCTGTATTTGCATCCCCTATCCTTACTTGTTTATGCAAATATTATATCATAAAATGTCTTATTTACCTTTACAAAATACTTTCTTCCACTCATTAAATTCCATAACCTTATGATCAGAAACTATATATAATATTTCAATATCTTTAGGATCAATAGAATGTAATATTAAAACTTCTGCATCATAGCCTTCCTTTAAATCCATCCGTTTATTTAAGTTATCTTCAAAACTTAATGATGTTTCCCAATATTCTTCTATTAGACGTTTACCTTCCTGTTTCATATATTCCTCGGCTCCATTTAAGAATTCTACTTCTTGTAAAACAAAGGGTTCATATGTTTGATTTGCTCTATTTTCGTTAGCAATCCAACATCTTGATGGATCTATAGTTAATGCCATTACAACATTATGAGAGTAAAAATTAGGATGATCACGATAATTCATTGTTGCAAATATGGATTTTTTTCTTTTTACCCAAGATGGTATATGTGATGGCTTTAAGCTATCAATAAAGCAATGAAAGTCATAATATTTATCTCCATAAGTGACTTTATCATCATATTTAATTCCATTTAATAAAATTTGCTTTAAATCATTAATTGGTGCAATATGATAAATCTTACCAGTTTTTAAATAATCATCAAAGAACATATATTTTCCTCCTTATCCAATATAGTTATAACCAAGTGGAGTTTTTATATGTATAGTTTGCAGAAAAATGCCACCTTCTTCATCTAAGAAAGTGGCATTTAAACAAAATTTTAAAATACAATTTTCTACTATATTAATTTTCATACTAAATATTTGGTAAATGTATAGCATTCCCATTTACTGCATGTGCAGCTTCACAAAGGCTTTCACTAACAGTAGGATGAGCATGAATTGTAGATATAATCTCATCCACTGTTGTCTCAAGTCTTATTGCTAATGCTCCTACTGCTATTAACTCTGTAGCATTAGGACCTGCTATATGAAGTCCAAGTATTTCATCTGTACTACTATCTACCACATATTTAACTAATCCATTTACATCTCCCATAATAAGAGATTTTCCATTTGCATATAAGGGGAATGTTCCAATTTTAACGTTATATCCTTTGTTTAAAGCTTGTTTTTCTGTTAATCCAACAGATGCAATTTCTGGCTTTGTATAAACACAATATGGTATTGTTTTAAAATCAATTGGTGTGAATATTCCCATAATATTTTCAGCAGCAATGATACCATGAGCTGATGCTACATGGGCAAGTAATGCTCCACCTACACAATCTCCTATAGCATATATGTTTTCTACATTAGTTTTCATACTCTTATCTACTTCTATAGCTCCTTTTTCAATCTTTACACCTATAGCTTCTAATCCTATACCTTCAATATTAGGTCTTCTTCCTGTAGACATTAAAACCTTATCTGACGCTATATGTTTATTTCCCGAAGGCGTAGCTATGATAACCTTTAACTTATTTTCTTCTTTCTCAATTTTTTCTGCCTTTGTACTAGTATATATATCAATATTAGATTCAATCAACTGTGACTTTAAGCAGTTAACAATATCTTCATCCATATTTGAAACTATATTAGGAAGCATTTCCACTATTGTAACTTTTGAGCCTAGATTAGAATAAATATTAGCAAATTCTACTCCTATTACCCCGCCGCCTATTATGCACATGCTTTTAGGAATATTATCTAAGGATAGAGCTTCTGTACTAGTAAGTACGCCTTCTAATTCTACACCTCCTATTGGTATTTTTACAGGGCTTGAACCTGTGGCAATAACAGCCTTATCAAAATTAACTAAAGATTTATCATTATTATTTGATATAACTTCTATCTGATTTTTAGATACAAATTGGCCTTTTCCTTTTATAATCCTTATCTTATTTGACTCTAATAAAGTATTTACTCCATCTACTAATTGGGTTACAACCATATCTTTTCTGTTCTGTACAGTGTTCCAATTTATTTTCAAATTATCCATATCAAAACCTAGATCAGCAGATTCTTTATTTAAAAGTCTATAAATCTCTGTAGAGTGGAGAAGTACCTTTGTTGGTATACAACCTACATTTAGACAAGTTCCTCCCATATTATCTTGCTCTACAATAGTAACTTCTGCTCCTAATTGGGCTGCCTTAATAGCACAAACGTATCCTCCGGGTCCTCCTCCTAAAACAACTATCTTCATTTTTTCACCTCCTAAAGTAGCATCATCGATGGGCTTTCTATATATTGTTTTAATTTAGCTAAAAATTGAGCAGCTACTGCACCGTCTATATTTCTATGGTCTGCTGTAAGTGATAGATTCATTAAAGGTTTTTTTACTACATTTCCATTTTCTAATGCAAGGGTTTCTACTATAGCATTTACTCCAAGTATAGCTGACTCTGGTTGATTGATTATAGGAGTAAAGGATTCTACACCAAACATTCCTATATTAGTGATAGTAAAAGTACCATCACTAAGCTCATCAGATGCTAATTGATTATTTTTAGCTTTATACGCGAGATCTTTTATTTCATCTGAAATTTCCTTTAATCCTTTAATATGACTATGTTTAACCACAGGTACTATTAATCCATCCTCTAGTGCAACTGCTACCCCCATATTTACATAGTTTCTAAGTATAATTTCCTCTCCATCTATAGAACTATTGATTAATGGGAATTCCAATAAAAGCTTAGATACTATCTTTACTATTAAATCTGTAAATGTAACATTTGCAACAGACTTTAATTCATTTTTTAATTCTTTAAGCTTACTTACATCAACTCTTATATCATAATTTACCACTGGTGATGTATTCCAACTATAAGTCATTCTTTCTGCAATTACTTTTCTCATTGTACTCATTGGAATTCTTTTATCTATAGGATTAGCCTTTTCATTAAGTCTTCTATAATTATCAAACTTATATATATCTTCTTTTCTAATTCTGCCATCTTTATTGATTATTGTTGGATCTATACCTAGTTCTTTAGCTGTTTTAGTTGCTGCTGGAGTTATCTTTATCTTACTTATTTCATCTATAAATTTGTCTACATCCTTTAAAACTATTCTTCCATCTGGCCCTGTGCCTATAATTTCTGATGGGTCTATACCATTTTCTATAGCTAATTTTTTAGCAACTGGTGATATTTTTATATTTCTATCAATTTTCTTAGCTACCTCTTTAGTTTTAACATCTAAATTATCCTCTTTCTTTTTCTCTACAGTAGAGGTATCCTCTCCTCCTGTTTCCGATAAAAGAGCAGATATATCTTCATTAGCATCTGCAATTATGGCTATTGCTTGTAGGCACGGCACGTCTTGTCCACTTTGAACTATTATCTTTCTTAAAACTCCGCTGTCTTTAGCTTCTATATCATTAGTAAGTTTATCTGTTTCCACAGAAAATAATTTCTCTCCTTCTTTTACTTGGTCATTTTCATTTTTATACCATTTAACAATTTTCCCTTTTGTCATTGTTAACCCAAGTTTGGGCATAGTTATAATTTTTGCCATTTAGCTTCCTCCCAATTATATATTATCTTTGAAAAAATCCACTTTTTTAAGCCGACTCTAAGGTTTTCTTATATTTACAAGGTAGAAAAACCTATGGATGCTGGATTTGCAATTATTCCTATGCTATTCATATACTCACCTCGTATAAGAGGCAACTTAAGTTACCTCTCTTAGTTAAAACATCTTTTTAATAGCATTTACTATATCTTGGGAATCTGGTATTACATAGTCCTCAAGCTTTGGAGAGAATGGTATCGGTGTATCTAAACTGCATATTCTAGTTATAGGTGCATCTAGATAATCAAAAAATTCCTCAGCTATAATAGCGGAAATTTCTCCTGCATAGCTTCCACGTTTTGTTTCTTCTGTAACTATTGCAACTTTATTAGTTTTCTCTATAGATTTAAATATGGTTTCTTTATCAAGAGGATATAATGTTCTAGGGTCTATTACTTCAACATCTATACCATCTTTTGCTAATACTTCAGCCGCATTTAATGCTTCATGGACCATTTTCCCTGTTGCTATTATAGTAATATCATTACCTTCTCTTTTTACATCTGCTAATCCTAAAGGAATAGGTTTTATATTTTCATCCACTTCCCCTTCTAAAGCATAAAGAACTTTATGCTCTACAAACATTACTGGGTTATCTTCATCTATAGCACTTATCATTAATCCCAGAGCATCATTTGGAGTTGAAGGATAAACAACTTTTAATCCAGGTATATGAGTTAACCATGCCTCTAAGGACTGGGAATGTTGAGCTGCTGCTCGTGTGCCTGCTCCAGCAGGTAATCTAACAACCATTGGTAGGGATATCTTTCCGCCAACCATATATCTCATTTTAGCTGCTTGATTAACTAACTGATCCATACCTACAGTAAGGAAGTCAATAAACATTAACTCTGCTATAGGTTTTAATCCAGTAGCTGCAGCCCCTACTGCACAACCAATAATAACACCTTCAGATATAGGAGTATCTCTAACCCTTTCATCTCCAAATTCACTATGCAAACTACCTGTAACTCCAAAGCATCCTCCAAAGGCACCTACGTCTTCTCCAAATATAAGAACATTTGGATCTTCTTTCATTTTAATTCTCATACCTTCTCTAATAGCTTCTGCATAAGTCATTTTTTTCATTACGCTCTTACCTCCTCTACTATATCCGTATAAATATCTTCAACAGCAGATTCTAAAGTTGGCTCTGGACTGTCTTCAGCAAATTTTATAGCTTCCATAATTTTCTTATTTACATCTTCATTAATTTTTTGAAGTTCTTCTTCACTTAATATTTTATTTTCTATTAAATGATTAACTAATCTGGGAATAGGATCTTTTGCTAACCATTCTTCTTGTTCTTCTGTAGCTTTGTAATTCCCAGGATCTCCTTCAAAATGTCCTCTATATCTATAGGTTTTGCATTCTATAAGTGTTGGACCTTGACCATTTCTAGCTCTGTTTATTGCTTCATTTGCAGCCTCATATACTGCGAACACATCATTTCCATCTACAATAACACCTGGCACATTATATGCTACAGCTCTATCTGCAACATCCTGTATAGCTTGATGCTTTGATTGATGCATAGATATTCCATATAAGTTATTCTCACATACAAAGACCACTGGGAGCTTCCAAACACTTGCTAAGTTTAAAGACTCGTGAAATGTACCTTGGTTAGTAGAAGCATCTCCAAAGAAACATATACAAACTTGATCAGTTTCTCTATATTTTGCACTTAAACCTGCTCCTACTGCAATGTTATGACCTGCTCCAACTATACCGTTTGCACCAAGAATACCTTTAGTAGCATCAGCTATATGCATTGAGCCTCCTTTACCTTTACAATAACCAGTTGCTTTTCCAAACAATTCAGCCATCATATATTTTAAATCTCCGCCCTTGGCCAAAATATGTCCATGGCCTCTATGAGTACTAGTAATATAATCATCATCTCTCAAGCTTGCACAAGCTCCTGTAGCTACTGCTTCTTCACCTAGGTATAAGTGAACAAAACCTGGTATACTTCCTTCAGCAAATAAATTCATCGCCTTGGTTTCAAATTCTCTAATTTCTTTCATAGTTTTATACATATTTATTATTTGATCATTTGATAACTTCAAGAAAATCCCTCCCTGTAATATTAATCCATGTTTACCTCTTCTAAGTCACATAAGTAGCTTTTAGATATGTTATGTAGTGCCGTCTTTTCTTCTAGGCAATTCATATCTCGACCATAAATATCTAGACCTATATCAAATCACAAAGTAAATATTTTCATGTAATCTTTACCACTTCCCTTCTACATTTATATCTATTTGAATCTGTCCAATAATAATATCAGCAATTAACATGCCAAGTTAATTGACTTTTTTAAAAATTTTTTATTTTTATCTATTGCTATGATTTCAACAATTATTGAATATAATAAAAAAGAATCTTTGTTTTAAATAAAAAAATATTCCCTTAATTGGGAATATTTTTTCTCGTTTCCGGGAATCTCTTCCCATATATTATATTTTCTTATATAAATTCATATCTATATTATGTTCTTTAATTTTTCTATATATGGAGGATTTACTTATATTTAATATATTACTTGCTTCTATAGCATGTCCTCTAGTTTTAATTAATGCCCTTATTATTATTTCTCTTTCTTGGTCTTTAATAGATAAGTTATTTCCATCTAAAATGATTTGCTCCACTTCAATACTTCTATTTAGTATATCATCTGGTAAATGCTCCTTAGTAATCAAGGTTTCTTCAGATAGGTAATAAGCTCTTTCAATAATATTTTCTAGTTCTCTAACATTGCCTTTCCACTTATATACCCTTGCGTAATCTAAAAATTCACTGCTCATCCTCTTATTAGTGGAATAAATAGTGTTTAATCTATCTAAAAAGTAGTTGGCACATATTTCAATATCCTCTGTTCTTTCCCTGAGAGGAGGTATATTTATCTTAAGAACATTTAGTCTATAATACAGATCTTCTCTAAAATTCTTCTTTTTAACTTCCTCATATAAATTCCGATTAGTTGCACCTATTACTCTCACATCTAACTTAGTATCATACTTTCCACCAATTCTAGTAACGGTAAAACTATCTAAAACCCTTAATAGTTTAGCCTGTAAGTCTAAGGGGATCTCACCTATTTCATCTAGAAATATGGTACCTCCATTTGCTAGCTCAAATTTTCCTGGTTTTCCTTCTTTTGCAGCTCCTGTAAAAGCACCTCTCTCATATCCAAATAATTCGCTTTCAACTAACTCTCTAGGTAAAGATGCACAATTTACTGCAACAAATGGCCCTTCACTTCGATTACTATAATTATGTATTGAATGGGCAAATAGTTCTTTTCCTGTGCCACTTTCTCCTTCTATTAGAATACATCCTTTTGTCTTAGAAAATTTCTGAGCTTCTCTTATTATTTTTTTCATTTTTTCATCAATAGTCAAAATATTCCCAAAAGAATAAGTAGCTTTATTTCCAGTTAGTAAATTTACTGTATGATGTATGTATTCTACTTCTTTAAATATGATAGCTATACCGATTAATATTCCGTTACTTATTGCTGGTGTTATTTTAGCACTACATTGAATTCTCTTTTCATTAATAAAAAAATTGCAATCCATATTTTCTAAAATCATTTTATTGTCCTTAAATATATCTTTAAATTCTATGTCTTTAATCACGTGTCTAATATCTATATTTTTGGCAACTTCTCTTTTTAAATTTAGTATATCCTCAGCTATACGATTCATTTTATTTATCTTGTAGGATTTATCTACTATAATCATACCATCTGATATTGACTCAATAGTAGTGTCTATTAATTCGTGAGATCTTAAAAGTGATATTTCATTTTCTATTGAAAATGCTGCTGCTACAACAATTCCTAATGTATGCTTATGAGCTTTGTCACATCTACCTGACATATCTAAAGATCCAATTATGTTTCCCTTGTCATCATGAATAGGAGAAGCAGAACACGTCCATGCATGATGATACTCACAATAGTGTTCGGCTCCTATTGTTTGTATTGCTTTATCTTCTTTTATACACAATCCTATTGCATTTGTCCCTACAGCCTCTTCCGACCATATTGAACCTATACTAAAATTAAATAGATTAGCTTCTTTTTTTATATTTTCTTCTCCTATAGTTTCTATAATAAGTCCCTCTTTATCTGTGAGAACTAAAACAAACCCAGAACCTAATACTAAGGTATGTAGATTTTTCATAATAGGCCTTGCAATTTTCAACAATTCTATATTTTTATTTAATATATTTTCTAATTGTTTATCGTTCACTCTTTTTCCATATCCATTATTATAATCAATACCTGCTTTTTTGCACCTTTCCCAAGACTCTCTTATTATAGGGTTTACAATTCCAGTTATTTGCCCATTATAAGTATAATCATTCCATGCATCTTTTATTTCATTTATAAAATTATCATCCATATTATCAATTTCCCACCTTTTATAGTATTAGATTAAAAATCTATCCCCTACTTAATTTAAGTATAGTATATTTAATAAAAAAAATGAAGGTAACAACACCCTTCTTTCAAATAACAATAATTGCATGGCATTTTAAAACTTATTTTAGACAAAATATATATTAGGAGGTGGTTTTTGTGACTATGATACAATGTGTTAGTCCTTGTGTTTATGAAAAGGAAGGCGAATGTACTTTAACCCATGTAACCTCGGTATCAAACACACAAGAACAAGGTTGTGCGTATTTTAAAAACAAAAAGGAGGGTGGGATAAAAAAATCTAATATTAGTTATTATTAGTGTTTTTTATACTTATTATGTTTAAAGTTTTCTCATGTTATAACAATTATTTAAAACAAAGCTCACCCGTAAAAATTATTACTGGTGAGCTTTGTTTATTTTGTTCTTATACTATTAGATTAAAAACATAGCTACAATAGTGGTAACAATTAATCCTATCATTACGGGGACAAGATTTCTACGTGCTAATTCCATAGGTGATACATTACAAATAGCTGCTGCAGGAATTAAGCTCCAAGGTATTATAGTTCCTCCTCCAACCCAAATTGATCCTATTTGACCTAAAGCTGCTAATACAGCTATACTTCCATTTACTGCTGTACCAAATACCTTAGCTACTGCTCCTGCTAATGATAAACCAGAAAAACCAGATCCATCAAGTCCAGTAAGGCCACCTATACCCATTTCCATAATAGCAACTGTAGGTCTATTCATCGGTGCTACTGAAGCTAGAGCTGTACCAAGGTCAGCTAAAATGCCTTGGGATGCTGCCGGTAGTGCTCCTGCTCCCATTACTTGAGAAAAAGATCCCATATCTCCCATGTAGAAAAATGCAGCTATTGGAATAATAGGTCCAAATATCTCTATACCAAATACAAATCCTGCTTTAATGTAGTCGGTAATTTGTTCTAAAGCCTTAGATTTATATTCTAAGAAACATAAAACTACTAATATTAAGACTGCTGTTCCGCCTATTAGAGCTGTGGCATCTCCACCCCTTAGCTCAAACATAAACATAGCTAAAATATTTAATCCGAAAGCAATAGGAACCATAAAAGCTGCAATCTTTGCAACTGGCCGCACTTCCTTTTCATTGACATCACTTTCTTTAATCATTGCATTGTCAAGTTTTAGAGTACCATTCTTCATATCTCTTTTTAATAAAATATAGGCTACAGTAATAGTAACAACTGCCATAACTACGAATAAAGGTATACCTTTGCTCGTAAGTTCTGCTACATTTACTCCTGCAGTGCTTGCAGTTATTGTAGGTGCTCCTTGAATAACAAGGTCACTTGATAAAGCTAGTCCATGGCCAAATAAATTAATAGCTACAGCAGCCCCAATTGCAGGTAATCCTACCTTTAAAGCTACTGGTAGTAATACTGCTCCTACCAATGCAGTAGCAGGAGAAGGCCAGAAAAACCAGGATACAAGAAGCATTACAATTCCAATAAACCAAAAAGCTTGATTTGGTGTTTTTATTAGTTTTGTCAATGGCCTAATCATTAATTGGTTTGCTCCTATATCTTCTAGTAATCTAGACATGGATACAATTACAGAAATAATAAATATAATTCCTAGTAATTCCACCCCTGCAACAACAAAGGAATTAAATATACCTCCCGCGGCTCCTACAATACCCTTTTTAGAAGCTAACCCCATTAAAAATATTCCTATAACACATGGTATTAACGTATCCCTTCTCATAATCATTACTGCTAGAACAATTATAACCACTATTACATAAATCCAGTGTACTAAGGTTAATTCAACCATAATGTGTCCTCCTTTCAACTATTATAAATTTTTAAAAAATCCCCCTATTAGTTCATATTATGAATATGAAAGCATATAATAAAAAGATTAATAAAAAATAAAATATACTCTTAAAGCTATGATATTAACGTTTAGGAGCTTTAGTTACAATAAATTAAAATAAAAAAATAGGGTAAAGCATAAGCTACCCCACCATTTTATTTCAGCCTTTCATTTAGAAACTCTCACCGTGACATAATTTGATTAAATAATTCTACATAAAGGTACTCTAACTAGAACTAGACGGTCAGTTGCATTTTCCACACTAAATACTAAGAACACATTTTGACCTACTACAAACGCACAAATAGGCTCCTCTTCTATTCCTGGAATTGAAGTAGGGAGTGTATCAACTATTTGGCAACGCATAACTCCTGTTGCTATTAGTACTGTTGCTTGAGTCGCTGTTATTTCTCTTATAATCACTTCTTCCCTCAATTTACCCATAACGTCCATTTCAACTTCAATAAGCCAGAAAAACCTTCCTTCTATCTGAGCTACACATGTTGCACCTATACTAATTAGATCATCACACCTTTGTGTATTAATTTCTTGGCTATAATTCATTATGTTCGCCTTCCCTATTTTTATATTAGAAAAGTGGCTTACTACTTTACTCCTTTTCTAATACAAGTATATTACAGACTGGCAAAAGTGTTACTACGAAATAGATCTAAAAAAAGAGGGTAAAGCCTAAGCTCTACCCCAATTCTGTTAATCTGTCTTTTTAGAAGAAGAAACCTCCACGTCCACATCCACAAAATAGTACAACAAGTAATAAGAAGAAGAAAAGTAGACTATCTCCTGATCCCTTAAAAATACCACAGTTACAGAAAATTATCACCAATATCAAGAAGAAGAAAAGTAAACTACTTTGCTTTCCTCCAAACAAACCACCAAATCCACCGCCACAACCTGTATTATTTCCAATAATTTCACTCATATATTACACCTACCCTTTCAAATTTTAAATATTACTAAATGCACAACTTCTTTTATCTTTTAAGGCTATACTTAGTTGTAATATATATTATGAAATTACATATAAATTGTTCTATATTTCACCATGAAAAAAATAAAAATAGGGGTATTTCTACCCCAATTCTACTAGTTCTATCTTTTATAATTACAAAACTAACATCCACACCCACATCTACGTTCACGTCCAAATATTCCGAATACGAAACATAATATAATAATTAAAAAGATGAAAAAGAAGAAATTATTTCCAAATCCTCCAAAAATACCATCGAAACCTCCAAAACAGCCTTTATTTTCAACAATTCCGCTCATACATTACACCCACCTTTTAAGATTTTAATTACTGCTAAGCATAGAACTTTTTTATTTCTGTTCTAAAATTATTAGTAGTTGTAATATATTATGAAGTTACCTAGAAATTGTGATATCTTTATACAAAAACAAAAAACAGGGTAAAGCCTAAGCCCTCCCCTAATTCTGTTTCCTTTATCTTTTACAACCCCAAAATCCACGTCAACATCTACATTCACGTCGACATGCACAACATAATATAATAATTAAAAAGATGAAAGAAAGCATATATTTCACCTACCTTTTTGAAACCGAGTAGCCAGTAATCTATAAGTTGCTTCATCTATAGTTGTAATATATATTATAAACTAATAGGGGGTTGGTGATTGTTAATTATTCTAAGTTTTGAAGCACTTTAATACCTAACATAGCTCCATTTAAGATGATATGTTAGGGGAGTAGGCAATACAAAAACCCTATTGATAGAAGGTTTAATAATACCTATTCTAAAGTGCTCTTCTTTTTGACCTGACTTCATTTCAAATTCTTGTAATTTTATTGAAGAATCTAATTGCCCTTCTTCAACAATATAAAAACCAGGTGATTTTTCAATATTTGTCTTGTAATTTTTAGAAACCTCAATAATATCTAATTCTCCTCTTTGAAATGCTTCAAATATTCTTATGTCTTCACTAATTATTAAAAAATCAAGTTTTTCTACAACTACATTATCTGCATCCCAATATGTTGCATTTTTAGAGAGAGTAATCCTATCATAGTCTAGCCATTCTTCTATATGAAATGGACCTGATGAAATATATCTATTATGATCTTTATCAAAAATTGTATCATCCATATTACTATTTTCATAATTAATAGGAAAGAAAACTGGATAAATTAATTTATATAAAAAGTTTGGATCTGGCTCTTCTAGTTCTACCTCAAATACTAAGGCATCTACAATATTAATACCTAATTCTTCTGGTCCTACTTCTTCGTTCACATATTGTTTTGCATTTTTTATGCTATGTAATAATTGTCCGTAGGGTGCTTCTTCTTTTAAATCTAGTGCCCTTTTCCAGCTATAATAAAAATCTTCAGTTGTAATAGGAGTTCCATCAGACCAATAGGCCTCTCGCAGCTTAAATCTATAAACTAATCCATCATTTTCTACTTCATAGGACTTTCCCAGTCCTTCACCAAATACGTATTCTCCATCTTGTGAAATTCCTAAGATTCCATCTTGAAGATTACATATTAAAGTTAAATCTTCAGGTAATGATGCTTTTTGAGGGTCTAATGTTCTTGGATTTTTTTCCAATTGGACTCTTATCCTCTGCTCATTATCAATGACTATGTCTTCATAATATTTTTTAGATGAAAGCATATATAAAACCCCTATAAGTATACAAGATAATATTATTATAATAATTAAAGCTATAACCCATCTTTTCACTTTCTAATCGCTCCTGTAGAAATTTTTTCAAACTATTCCATATTATCAGAGGTTTTATTTATTCTTCTAGTAGTTTTTTTAGCACCTTATTAATAAGTTGAGGGTTTCCTTTGCCTTTTAAAGCCTTCATACTTTGACCCACTAAATACCCAAAAGCTCTGTCTTTACCATTTCTATAATCATACACCGACTGAGGATTTTCTCTTAATATTCCTCGGAGCACTTCATCAATAACTTTGATATCTTCTATTTGTATCCACCCATTTTTCTCTGCAATAATCTTTGGTTTCCCTTCACCATTAATCATCTCTATAAATACCTTTTTTCCAATGAAGTTATTAATTACTCCTTTATCAATTAGATCTAATAGTTCGGCCAAGTCCTTAGGTGTAAATATTAGCTGACTAATATCCATTTCCTCTTCCTTTAACCTCCTTAAAAGCTCTGTCATAATCCAATTGCTTAGTTTTTTAGGGCTATTATAATAGGACATAGTTTCTTCAAAAAAATTAGCTAGTTCTAAGAAAGAAGTTAAAATATTAATATCGTATTCTGGTAATTTAAAGATAGTTGCCCATCTCTCCCTTTTATCCCTAGGAAGTTCTGGTAAGGTCTCTTTAATTTTATTTATTTCATCTTCGCTAAGTGCAATATTCATAATGTCTGGCTCTAGAAAGTATCTATAGTCATCTTCAGTTTCCTTAGATCTCATAGATATAGTCATATTTGCTATATCATCCCAGCGTCTTGTTTCTTTAGAAGTATTTTTATCCTCTTGTAAAAGCAATCTATGTCGATTTTCTTCAAACTCTATTGCCTTAACTACAGATTTAAAAGAGTTAAGGTTTTTCAATTCAGTTATATTAGAAAAGGACTTTCCATTCTCAGTTGCAACGTTAATATTAACATCACAACGAAGCGAACCCTCTTCCATTTTTACATCTGAGATTCCAATGTATTTTAAAATATCCCTCAAGCTTTCTAGAAACTCCTTAGTTTCCTCTGCACTGCTTAAATCGGGCTCTGTAACAATTTCTATTAAAGGTACCCCACTCCGATTATAGTCAAGTAATGTTACATCTTCATTAGTATGCAAGGATTTTCCTGTATCTTCTTCTATATGAATTCTCTTTATACCTATCTTTTTTATATTTTTCCCTTGTCCAATTTTTAAAAAACCATTTTTGCATAGGGGTTTGTCGTATTGGGTAATTTGATATCCCTTTACTAGATCTGGATAAAAATAATTTTTTCGATCCATCTTACTTTCTCTAGCAATATTGCAATTTAGAGCAAGTCCTGCCTTAACTGCATAATCTACTACCTTTTTATTAAGTGTGGGGAGACTACCTGGCATTCCAATACAAATAGGACAACATTGACTATTTGCTGTACTACCAAAGTCTGTACTACAGCTACAAAATATTTTAGATTTTGTGGAAAGCTCAACATGAATTTCTAATCCAATAATTGTTCTTGTATTCATTTTATCACCTCTATCCTATAGGCTTAGTTTATGATTTAAACTAGTATTTCTTTCAAAAGCCCTAGCTACTCTTAGAAGAGTCTCTTCGTCAAAATCCTTCCCCATTAACTGCATTCCTATAGGTAAGCCTTTATCAAAACCACAAGGAATAGATATTGCGGGAATACCTGCTAAATTAGCAGCTACTGTGTATCCATCTAGTTTTTCTCTTGCTAGAGGTTTTTCCTGACTCGAACCTAGCTCAAAAGCAGTAGTAGCTGAAGTAGGCATAAGCACAACATCATAGTTAGAAAATATATTATTAAAATCTAGTTTGATTAATTTCCTTACTTCATTAGCCTTCTGATAGTATTCCTTATATTTATCACCACTTAGCCAATGTGTCCCTAGCACAATTCTTCTTTTAACCTCTGGTCCGAAGCCTTCACTCCTTGTATACTTAACTAATTCTTCTATGTTTGTGTAGTTTAAAGCCCTATGTCCATATCTAATTCCATCAAAACGTGCCAAAGCAAGACTAACCTCAGACTGAGATATTATATAATAAACTGCCATGGCATATTTTGTATTTGGTAATGATACTTCCTCACAGACAGCACCTAAATTTTCAAATACCTGGATGGCTTCAATTAGGGCCTTTCTAACAGGTTCACTTAAATTTTCATCAAAGTATTCTCTAGGTATAGCAATTCTTAATCCTTTTATTCCCTCATTTAAGGTTTTCAAATAATCTATCTTATCTCTTTTAATAGAAGTTCCATCCTTAGAATCATACCCTGTAATAGCATTTAAAACTAGAGCACAGTCAGTTACATCCTTTGTAATAGGACCTATATGATCCAAAGAATTAGCCATAGCAACTAATCCATATCTAGATACTAATCCGTATGTAGGCTTTAAGCCTACTACACCACAAAAAGCCGCAGGCTGTCTAATTGATCCTCCTGTATCTGAGCCCAAAGCAAAAAAAGCCTCGCCTGCTGCCACAGCAGATGCTGACCCTCCGCTAGATCCACCTGGTACTTTACTTATATCCCAAGGATTTTTAGTTGTTTTATAAAATGAGTTTTCCGTAGATGATCCCATAGCAAACTCATCCATATTAGTTTTACCTAGCATAACTCCATCTTCCATCAAGAGTTTTTCATAAACTGTAGCGCTGTAGGGCGGTATAAAATTATGTAGCATTTTAGAAGCACATGTTGTTAATATTTCTTCTGTGCAAATATTATCTTTAATTGCCATAGGTATACCACCTAACTCTCCTATAGCTTTATTATTAGCGATCTTTTTATCTATTTCATTAGCCTTGCAAAAGGCTATGTCTTCAGTCAAAGTTAAATAAGATTGTACTTTATCTTCAACACTATCTATTCTCTTTAAGGTACTTTCAAGTACCTCCACAGCTTTTATTTCTTTTTTTTCTATTTTATTCTTTATTTCATACATACTAAGGTTGTAGAGTTCCAATTTCATTCACCTCCTATTAATCTAAAATATTAGGGATCAGAAAGTATCCATCTTTTTTGCTAGATGCATTTCCAAGAATACTCTCTCTATTAAAAGAGCTCTCTACCTTATCTTCCCTTAAAACTGCAAACTCTTTATTAAAATTATTATCTAGATTTTCTATTTTTGCATCTATTTCTTTTAATATTTCAACATAATTTAAAATATCTCCCATATGTTCTCTAAGTGCTTCCTTTTCACCTTCACTAAAGGTAAGTTTAGCAAGACTAATAATACTATCCATTTCTCATCCTCCATAATATCCTCTTTTAACTGATTATATATAATTTGAAATATTTTTACCACCATTCATAGTATTCCTAGTTAGTTTTTCTCTACTATTTTAAGTTAATTCTTAATATGTTAGAATGAACTAGATAATGATTTTTTGGGGGTGTTTATTAGTGGATATTAAAGGAAGTAAAACAGAAAAAAACCTGTGGACAGCCTTTTCTGGCGAAAGCCAAGCAAGAAATAAATATATATATTTTGCTAAAGTAGCTGAAAATGAAGGATATAATAATGTTGCCTCGGTTTTTGAAAGAACAGCTAATCAAGAAGAAGAACACGCAAGAGTAATTCTTACATTTTTAGATGGTATAAAGGATACAAAATCAAACTTAAAACGATCTATTCAGACTGAAAACTATGAAGCAGATACAATGTATAAAGAATATGAAAAAGTTGCATTAGAAGAAGGTTTTACAGAAATAGCAGCTTTTTTTAGAGAAGTGGCCAAAATAGAAAAAGAACATGAAAGAAAACTTTCTCAATTACTTAAAGATATATTAGATAAATAAGTTTTTAAAATAAAAGCAAAACACAATATGGGCCTAGCTACCATATTGTGTTTTGTTTCTTTTAATAGAATATAATCCTAATAGTCCTAATATTGTTAAAGAACCTACAAAGTATATAATTATCTTAACAGCAGTATCATAGAAAAATGCTTCTGGAACCATTTGTATAAGTACATCTGTATTTGGATTTAATAGCCATAGATCATTAGTAAAAAATATAAGATGGAAATAAGTAAAGTATTTATAAAAATCAATTGCCATTAATATTAATAGAGTGGCTAAAATGACTATATTGCAAATTGCAGTATATAGCAAAGTTTTAGAAAGACCCTTTCTCCAATACTTATCATTTCTAATAATAAAAAAAGAAATTATAATTATTAAAGGAATACTAATATTACGAATAAGCCTTCCCTTCATAAAAAGCTCCTTAACATCTACCATATGAAGCTTTTCCCTATTTCCAAATACTTCTCTTTCCTCGCCCTTAATAACTGCTCTAGTATCTAATTCCTCTTTGTCATCCTTTAAGTATTTTAACAGATCATCTATCGTATATTCAAGGTTTTCCATATCCATACTTGTAGCTTCTGTAATGTTATATTTATCAAAGGATTTTCTGTAGTGGGTTAAATTAAACGCAACAATTTCTATAGAAGTAAGTAATAATATTATAGATAATAGAATTCCCAAGATAATATAACCTAATTTTTTAAACAACATCAAGCTATTCACCTCTTTTTAGCATTATCCTCTGTTTTTCCTTATTAATTATATCATCTTTTTTAAATTGTTATTATCTATATTTACTAACAGAGTACAGTTTTTATGATGATCCATATTATAAAGTAAACAAAGGCTAATTGATTCCTTAATGTCGTTAAATTATTTCCTCAAATTCTTTTTCGGAAATAATTTTTAAATTAGTATCTACTCCAGATTCGATAATTTCTCTAGCCTTATCTAACTTAGATCCTGCTGCTTCACCAGCCAATACAAAATCTGTATTTTTACTAACACTACTTGCTACTTTAGCCCCTAGTTTTTCAAATAGTTCCTTAATTTCTTTACGTCCATATTTCTCTAGTGTTCCCGTAACTACAACTGTCTTACCTGAAAAAATACTTTCTTTCTTTTCTCCTTCTTCATATTTAGGACTAACTCCTTCACCCAATAGCTTTTCTATACTCTTTTTAATCTCTTCATCATGGAAGAAATCAATTATACTTTGTGCAACTATATCCCCAACATCTGGCAGGGTTATAAGCTCATCAAACTTAGATTCTTCTATAGCCTTAAAAGACTTGTAATGTTTTGCCAGATCCATCGCCGTTTTTCTACCTACATTAGGAATACCTAGAGCAAATATAAAAGCATCTAGTTTACAATTCTTACTATTTTCAATTGCATCTAAAAGATTGCGGGCTTTTTTATCTCCAAAACGTGATAATTTAATTAAGTCCTCATATTTAATCTCATATAAATCCGCAATATCTCTTAAATCTAACTCTTCAAAAAGCTGTTCTGCTGTTTTTTCACTAAAGCCTATTATATCCATAGCATCACGGCTAGCATAATGAACAATTCTAGACACTAACTGAGGTTTACAGGATAGTGAATTAGGACAGAAGATATGGGCTCCCTTTTCAAGCACTTCACTATGACATGCAGGGCAGTACTCAGGCTTTTCAATATCTACTGCATTTTCACAGGTTTCTTCAATAGCACCCATTATTTCTGGTATTACATCGTTTGATCTTCTAAGCCAAACATCACAGCCTATTTTAACCCCTTTACGCTGAATATCATCCCAGTTGTTTAATGTTGCACGACTAACAGTAACCCCACCGATATCTACTGCCTCTAAAACTGCTGATGGTGTTAGTTTTCCCGTTCTACCCACCTGCCAAATTACATCTTTTAGCTGAGTCGTAACTTCTTCTGCTTCAAACTTAAAAGCCATAGCCCAACGTGGAAACTTCTGAGTATAACCTAACTGTCTTCTAGTTTCTATACTGTTAATCTTAATAACTAATCCATCCGTTAAAAAGTCAAAATTCTTTAGTTCTTCTTTGATTTTATTAATTTCATCTATAACCTCATTAATATTATCAAACTTCTTTACATATTTACTTACAGGGAATCTATTATTCTTTAAAAAATCTATTATTTCCATATGAGTATTAAACTCTATCCCCTCATAGTAACCAACATTATAGCAGAATGCATCTAACTTTCTTGTTGCTGTTACCTTAGGATCAAGATTCCTAAGGGCTCCCGCCGCCGCATTTCTAGCATTCTTCAAAGGCTCTGGTGCTATTTTGTTATATTCTTGAAGTACAGAAAGACCCATTAGTCCTTCTCCTTGTACTTCAATTTTTTCTTTATATGGTATTGTAAGAGGGATAGATTTTATTGTTTTCACCTGCTCTAAAATACCTTCACCAACAATACCATTACCTCTAGTGGCAGCCTGCACTAGTTGTCCACCTTCATATGTCAGGTTTAATGTCAGTCCATCAAACTTGAACTCCATAACATATTCTATAGGTAATAGGCTGTTTTGAAGCAATCTTTTTACTCTAATATCCCAGGAAATTAGCTCTTCTGGTGTTTTACATTTATCTAGGCTCCATAATGGTGCTAAATGTTCATGGGTTGTAAAACCTTTTAATACTTCTCCCCCTACTCTAATTGTTGGTGAATCTGGAAGTACTGTATTTGTTTTTTTCTCCAAGACTACTAGCTGATCATACAGTTCATCATATTCCTTATCACTAACTATAGGGTCATCTAAAACATAATATCGATAACTATACTCGTTTAACTTATCTACTAGCTTTCTCATTTCATCCAATAGACTCGCTCCTTCACACTATTTTAAAAACTTATCTCATAGCTGAGAGTTCTAAAACTCCATTTAAATTGAGTCTTAGCTTATCCTATTATTTCCATTTGAATAAAAGTCGATGCAATCTTTTTAATACCTGCATTTGGGAAAGCTATTGTAAGCATTTCTCCTGCAACAGAAACAACTGTTCCTACGCCAAATTTAGGATGCTTAATTTTACTTCCCGCCTTTACTTGATTTAGGTCAACACTACTTATAGTCTCTTTCTTTTGATGCATCATAGCTCCAGTAAATAGTGGAGAAGTTTGCATCTCTATTAAATCCTTCTTCCTGTTATAAGGCTTATCCATATGAATAAGTCCCTCTGGAATTTCACCTAAAAATCTTGAAATAGCATTTGCACTAGTTCTCCCATATAATGTTCTAGTCATAGCATGGCTCATATATAGTTTTTCCCTAGCTCTCGTAATACCTACATAGCATAATCTTCTTTCTTCTTCTTCATTATTTTCTTGTAAAGACATAGATGATGGAAATATTCCTTCCTCCATACCTGGTATGAAAACTACTGGAAACTCTAAACCCTTAGCGCTGTGCAGTGTCATTAAAACTACTGTATTTTCGTCATCATCATCTCCGTCCATAGTAGTTTCGAGAGATGTTCTTGCTAAAAATTCCTCTAGAGTTTTTACTTCTGCATTTTCATCAAAGTCCTTTGTTAAAGATAAAAACTCCTGAAGGTTTTCGATCCTGCTTTCTGCCTCTACCTTATCTTCTGCCATTAAGGCTTCTATATAACCAGTACCTTCATATATTTCCTTTACTATATCTGTAACTGTCATTTCATCACGTTTTTCTCTTAGTGACATTATAAGATTCGTAAACTTACCTGTCTGAACTTTAACTCTAGTAGATTGATCTGGCATCTTATCTACATCTAAAAGCGCACTGAAAAAGCTTTCTCCCCTTACATCTGCATATTCATCAAACTTATCTATACTTTTAAGACCAATTCCTCTTTTAGGTACATTTATAATTCGCTTAACACTTACATCATCTACCGGATTTTCAATAGTTCGTAGATAAGCCAAAATATCTTTAATCTCCTTGCGATCATAGAAACGAGTACCACTGTAAATTTTATATGGTATTCCCTTCTTCATTAGCATTTCCTCTATTGCACGAGATTGAGCGTTAGTACGATATAGTACTGCAAACTGTGAGTAGGGCCTATTTTCTTCATCATTAAGCTTTTCAATAGTAGATGCTATAAAACTTGATTCGTCATATTCGTTATTTGCACGATAATATTGTATAATTTCTCCATCTTTATTATCTGTCCACAATTTTTTTGATTTTCTATCTGTATTATTGGCTACTACCATATTAGCAGCATCTAAAATACTTTTTGTTGAACGGTAGTTTTGTTCTAGCTTAACAACCTGAGTGTTTGGAAAATCCTTTTCAAATCCTAAAATATTTCTTATATCCGCGCCTCTCCAGCCATATATGGACTGGTCATCATCCCCAACTACACATAGGTTTCCATGACTTCTAGCTAATAAACTAATTAAAGTATATTGGGCCATATTAGTATCTTGAAACTCATCTACTAATATGTACTTAAACTTGTTTTGATAATAATGTAAAACTGTAGGGTTAGTTTGAAAAAGTTGTACAGTTTTCATAATTAGATCATCAAAATCTAGAGCATTATTACTTCTTAGCCTATTTTGGTACATTTTATATAGTTCAGCAACCTTCTGATTTTTAAAATCATTTCCAAACTCAGATAAGTACTCACCTGGACTAATTAATTGATCTTTAGCTCTTCCTATTTCATTTAAAACCATTCTAGGCTGGAACATTTTTTCATCTAAATTTAGCTTCTTTAAGCACTCCTTCATAACAACCTGTTGATCTGTAGTATCATAAATAACAAAATTTTTCTCGTAGCCAAGCTTATCTATTTCCATACGCAAAATACGCACACAGGAAGAGTGAAAGGTACTTACCCATAAGTCCCTATAGTAGTCTCCTAATAGATCTTCTACCCTTTCCTTCATTTCCTTCGCTGCTTTATTAGTAAATGTAATTGCTAAAATATTATAAGGCGATATCCCTTTTTCCTCTACTAAATATGCTATACGATGTGTAAGTACCCTTGTCTTTCCAGAACCAGCTCCAGCCAATACCAATACAGGACCTTCGGTAGTAAGTACAGCTTTTTTTTGCATTGTATTTAAATGATTATATCTAGATTCATTTTTATGTCCTAAACCTGAATTTTCTATTAAAATATCTTTATTAACCATAGCTATTTCACCCTTCGTATATACTTGAGGAGATTACATAATTAAGAACAAAATTTCAAATATGATACTTCCTCAATTATTTCTTTTCTAAAATAGTATACCATATTTAAGTATTAAATTTGAAAATGAGTTTTATGTAAGTAAAATAAATGTAATTTCTATAAATTTTGTTTATGCTATTTAGAAAATAAAAAGAGCAACTTTTAAAGTTGCCCTCAATTAATCTACTTTATTAACTTGATTTTCATACTTCTCCGTAACATATTTATCTATAGCCTTAGCTACCTGTTTTGAATATTTAACCGCCCCTACAACAGTTCCTGCTCCAGTAACTACATCACCAGATGCAAAAACTCCTTCTTTAGTAGTTCTACCATCTTCATCTACTATTGGTAGACCTTTTTCATTTACTTCTATTCCCTTTGTTGTAGATATTATATTAGTTCTAGGTCCTTGACTAACAGCAGCTATAATAGAGTCACACTCAAATAGCTCCTTCGAATCATCTACTGCAATATACCTTTCTCCATCTTCATCGGATACTATCTTTGATTTAATATATACTATACCCTCTTTTGTAACTTCAACAGGGTTTTTGTATAATTCGAATTTAACTCCATCTAGCTTGGCATACTCTATTTCATGTTTTGTAGCCGTCATATTTTCGAAGCCGCCCCTAAACATTATAGTCACTTCCTTAGAGCCTTTTCTGATTGCTGTTCTTGCCACATCCATTGCCACATTCCCAGCGCCAATAATGCATACCTTATTTCCTAATTTATATGCACCAGGTTCTCTTAAATAATCAATTGCATAGTGAACATGTCCTAAGCTTTCTCCCTTAATATTTAACTTATTAGGTTTCCATAAACCTGTAGCAATAAATAAGGCATCAAATCCATCTCTAAAAAGTTCTTCTATAGTTATTACAGAGCCTACTAATATGTTAGGTCTAATTATAACCCCTAGCTCCTCTAGTCTATTTTTTATTTTGTCTAAAACATCCTTAGGCAATCTAAACTCTGGAATTCCATATCGTAACATTCCACCTATATCATTTTTAGCCTCAAATATAGTAATGTTATATCCCTCTAAGGCTAGTAATAGTGCTATAGTAATACCTGCTGGTCCAGAGCCTATTATTCCAATATTGCCTTCTCGTTTTACCTTTGGCTTTAGATCTATCAATTTTAAAGTATAGTTAGAAATATAATTTTCTATATTGCTTATTTTAACTGAACTTGACTTTATTCCTAATACACAATTACCTTCACATTGATTTTCATGGGGACATACTACAGAGCATATTACGGATAATGGATTATTCTCAAACAACATTTCTCCAGCCTTATTGATATTTCCCTGTAAAAGCAAATTAATCATATCTTTTATAGGTGTACCTATAGGACATCCCTTTTGACATCCAGGATTTTTACATTGTAAACATTTTTTTGCCATATCTAATACATGTTCTGCCATAACATCGACTCTCCTGCTACTTATTATAATTTCAGTAAATTACATCTATTGCTATATACATCATACATTATACATTAGATGATTCAACCTGTCTATTACAATAGCATTGTAATACCAAGTGAAACAGTAGTTGTAAATAGTGATATAGTTACATGCGACATTAATGTTAGAGATGATGTTAAAATCGTAGAAGTACCATGCTACACTTTAGCTAATGAGATTAACGATCCAAAAGGTATAAACATTATAATTGCAGAAGTTACAGCTAAAGTTACTGGAGACCTTACAGAAGAAGAAGGGCTAAAAGACATGAATGATATGTTTAGAAAAAAAGGAAAAGAAAAAAACATTTTTAAATTCCAATTAATATTTAAAGCCCTAGATATATCTAAGGCTTTAAAATTAGTTTTATTTATCTTTCTTATCTTCTACATCTACACTTTCTTTAACATCTTCTGTAATTCTGTTAGCATGTGATTTAAACTCATTTAACCCTTTACCCATTGCTTTACCAAGTTCTGGCAGCTTTGCAGGTCCAAATATAACTAGGGCTATACCAAGTATTAAAATAAGCTCTCCAGTTCCTAATCTTCCAAACATAAAAACACCTCCCTACCAATATTTTGCTACAAAACTTAGTACTTTTTGTAGTATATACTTACTATTATCGTAATAATTTTAGCTTTGCACGTTCTTCCGCTACATCTTCCATGCTTAATTTTTCTAAAGTAGCTCCAATGGATGCTACTGTTTTTTCATCCCAACCAATCTCTTTATAGAACATAGTAAGAGCCGTTTGAATGTTTAGTCCTTTCTCGATCTAAAAATCTTTTTTATACATCCATTTTATTTACTTGTATTTTTTGTTAAAAAATTAACTTTTCATTTCTAGATACTTTTATTTTTTTATGATAGTACAAGTTTCTACTTAAATAATAACATATATTTACGCAAAGCAACAGTATTTAATATTATTATTTTAACCTTTCGAGAATTTTCTTAATATATGGTACATAGGTTATAAATTTACACTAGGTCACTATTTATCAAAAAACTTTAGTAGAATAGTTGTCAAAAATATTATACGCATAACAATTCAGAACCTAACTAAAATTGTACTCTTTGACTATTGGTATATACAGTCATATTTGGTCTCATTGCCCTACCTACTACAGTTATATTACATCTATCTGCAATATCAACTGCAAGGGTTGTAGGGTTACTTAGAGAACATATAATTGGAACATTAGAGTTAACTGCTTTATACACCATATCTGCTGAAATTCTTCCAGTAGTAATAATCATAGATTTTGTAAGATCTATATCTCTAATTAAAGCATATCCAGTAACCTTATCCTGTGAGTTGTGCCTAGCTACGTCCTCTCTTGTAACGAAGAAGTCACCACTTATTAAAGCTGAAGAATGTATTCCTCCATGCTCCATATATTTTTTAGATTCCATTATCATTCTTTTAAAGCTGAGCTTAATTTCATCTGTGCTCACTTTATGGTCCGAATGTATTTTAGGCAGATCTTTTAGTTTTTCAGAAATATCCGTACCTCCACTACAACCTGTTACTATAATCTGCTTTAGTTTATTTCCATTTAAATTGGCATTTGGTGCATTAATATATATTTCGCGCTCATCATCACATGCCATAATAATTAAAATGTCCTTCATGCTTTTTACTACTCCAGAGTTAACTAAATGGCCTGCTGCAAGGTCCTTTAAATCTTCTGGCGTACACATTAATGTTACAAAGTTTGTTCCATTTACATATATAGTTATTGGGTATTCTTCAGATAAATTCAATGTATTCATTACACACTCACCTCCTAAGTTTACAGTATTTATTTTTAAAGTACTTCTTCCTATTCTGCTAAAGTATTAGCATATTCAATTTTGTTCTCCCCTTATTTCCTTTGAAAAATTAATTTTTATTTCTGCTATTTATTGCTTTTTTAATAATAATATATCTTTATAAATAATAGCATATCTTTATAGACAACAAAAGCATATTTCGACATTTTTTCAACATAACTTTTAACTAATAAATCCTATGAAATAGCAAAAAGAAAGAGATAAAGACTCTTTCTTTTTGTTATCACGATACATGATTTATATATTATAATTAAAGTTTATACTTCATTTATACTATATTAGAACAAGGCACATCTATTTCATTCTCAGATGCAGCTACTACAACTGCAGCCGAAGTGTCTCCAACAACATTTATACAAGTTCTTGCCATATCTAAAACTCTATCGATACCAGCTATTAAAGCAATACCCTCCAGTGGCAATCCTACAGAGTTAAGAACTATCGTTAGCATAATCATTCCAGCTCCAGGTACTCCTGCAGTACCGATTGAGCCTAATGTAGCAGTAAGAACTATTGTTACTAACTGAGGCATAGTCAAAGTAATCCCATATGCTTGAGCAACAAATAAAGCGCAAACTCCTTGATAGAGTGCAGTTCCATCCATATTTATTGTAGCACCAAGTGGAAGAACAAAACTTGCTATTTTATCAGATACTCCAAGGTTTTCTTTAACAGATTTTATAGTTATAGGCAATGTTCCTGAACTACTACTTGTTGTGAAAGCTGTAACAGCAGCTGGCATAACCCCTTTGAAGAAAGTAATAGGATTCATTTTACCAAGCAGTTTTACTGCTGGTGCATATACAACTAATGCATGCACTATACATCCTATATAAACGGCAGCAATTACTTTAATAAGTGGTAGTAAAACCGCTGGACCGTTGCTAGCTACAACTGGTGCCATAAGACCAAACACACCATAAGGTGCGAGTTCCATAATAAAAGCTGTTATTTTGTACATAATTTCAGCTAGACTATCAAAGAAATTAAGAAATGGTCTTCCTTTTTCTTCTGGTAAACTAGTTAAACCTATTCCAAGAAATAATGCAAATGTTATAATTTGTAGCATATTTCCTTCTACTAAACCTTTCAGCGGATTTGACGGTATAATATTAAGAAAAGTATCTACAAGTGATGGTGCTTCTTGCTGAGCCACTTCAACTCCTACTGGTATAGTAAGTCCAGCTCCTGGCTGAAGTACTCCTCCTAAAAACAACCCTATAACTATGGCAATAGCAGTTGTTAATAAGTAATATACCATAGTTTTACCACCTATTCTTCCTAAAGTTTTTGCATCTCCTGTACTTGCAGCCCCTACTATTAGAGATGAGAAAACAAGCGGTACTATAATCATTTTAATAAGGTTTAAAAATAATGTTCCTATCGGAGCAACAAAGGTTTTTATTAGTTCAGGACTTCCAGTAAATAATAAGCCAACAATAATACCAGCTAATAAACCTAATAAGATTTTTGTTGTTAATTTCAATTAAACTCCCTCCTTTAAATTTAATCTCTTCATTATATTTAACATATTATATTATTATCAAAATTATGAGTGTATTTAGAATAGTTAAAATATTAATCAGTTGATATTGTACTTATTCATAATTTTTTATTATTATAGCACAATATACTTACTTTGTGCAATAACACAAATTAACATATTCATTTTTTTCAAAAAATTGTTTGATACTATTGCATCAACTCCTGTAATAGTGGGTCACTGATTAAAATTTTTCTAACCTTTTACTTATTTAAAAGCCCTTAAGGATTACAAAATATACTTTATCTTATAAAAAAATAAAAATGATGACAGCACTTAATGTGACTACCACCATCATATATTTTTACTATACTGTTATGTTATTTCTCTGTATAAGCTTGTCCACTTAAAAGTTCTGATGCTTTAAAGAAAACCATTAACAATATTCCCACTACAATAGTAGGTACTACCCAAGCAAAACCTTGATCTGCTAACGGTAGGGCCGCTAACACTTTCTTTGCACCTGGTATTGCAACATTGTATCCTACAAGGACTTCTAACACACTAACTACTAATGCAGTGTATACAACACCAGAATATATTGCTTTATGTTGTATATATTTATCTAAGAATGTAACCATTATCAGTGCAATAACAACAGGATAAAGAACAACTAATAGTGGCTCAGCTAAACTAGTAATTTCATCTACCCCAGCATTAGATATTACCATGCTAATTATTGCCGTCAAAATACAGACCAACTTATAGCTTAACTTATTTTTAGTTAATTTACTGAAGTATTCTCCTGTTGCAGCGGTTAATCCAATAGAGGTTGTTAAACATGCAAGTCCTACAGCTATTCCTAATAGTATTTTACCAACGTTACCAAGTATGCTTTCTGTTATTCCAATTATTAATTGAGCTCTAGATATATCACTTGGAAAACTTGTAGCTGTTGCACCAAGGTAAGCTAACCCTCCATAAATAACTCCAAGTCCAATAGTAGCAACTATACCTGCCTTAATAGTTAAGCTAGATACATCCCTAGGATTTTTATATCCCTTAGCCATAATAGATCCTACAATAATAGATCCTAATACTGTAGATGCTAAGGCATCCATAGTTTGGTATCCTTCTTTAAATCCTGTAGCAAATGGTGTAGCTATTTGACTTGCTCCTATTGTACCTATAGGTGAAATAATACCTTTAATAATAATCACTAGTAAAGTTACAAACAATGCTGGTGTCAGTATCTTACCTATATTATCAATTAATGAACTTGGTCTTAATACAAAAAATAGAACTATTGCAAAATAAATTATTGAAAATACTACACTATTCATATTTGGAAAGAATGGGAGTATTCCCATTTCAAAAGTAGTGGCACTAGTTCTTGGAATAGCTAAAAATGGACCTATTGCCAATGTAACTATTATAGTTATTACAACTCCAAAGCTTTGATTTACCCTTGATCCTAACACCTCTAAATTTCCACCAAACTTAGCTACTGCAATAATTCCTACCAGTGGTAATCCTACACCTGTTAAAAGAAATCCTACGATTGAAGAAATTACCTGAGTTCCTGTCTGTTGCCCTAATGATGGAGGAAATATTAAGTTACCCGCTCCAAAAAACATCGCAAATAGTGCAAAACCTACAACCAAGATATCCTGCCTCTTATTATTCATCATCTCGTCTCCTTTGTTAAACAATTCTCAATCTTATGTTTATTAGATTTTGTATAAAATCATTATAACATCAATTTTCGTATGTTTAAAGACATTATGAAATAATCAAAAAAGGAAAAATTGTTAGAATTTTAATATCTTTTCTAATATATTGTTAAATCTGTAAACATATATAATTTTGAAAAAATCAAAAACTTTGTTATATTTTTAACTTTCTTAATCTTATTTATTGCGCAATAAGTATTAGTTTTCACGAAATAAAGAAGGGGTATCCCTCCCCTTCTTTATTTACCGTAATATAAACTTAGCTAACTAACAGCTCCAAAGTCCTCTTCCACCAAATAATATTTTTAACTTTCTAATCTATAATATGTTTTCTAATAGAACAGGTTATTATTTAACCATTGTTAGACTAAATAATAATTAAAATCTACAAATTCTATTACCACAAAACAATACGACTAGTAAAAGGAAGAAGAATAATAGGCTATCTCCACTATCTTTGAAAATACCACAGTTACAGAATATAACCACTAGTATTAAAAAGAAGAATAATAAGCTGCTTTCTCGACCAAAAATATTTGATAATACACCTGCTTCACTCATACTTAGCACCTCACCTTTCAATTTAATATCTTTTATTTCTCACTTCATATTATGAAATAGCAATAGAATTGTGCTTTTTTATGATAAGTTTTTTCTATTTTATTTACTTAAATTGAAAGATAAACATTTATATTTCTCCAGCATAATGTAATGTATGATTGAATGTTTATGAAATTTGAAAATCAGAGGTGTTGTTTATGAAAATAGTAGTCCAAAAATTCGGAGGAACATCATTATCTACTAAAGATAGAAGAGCAATGGTAATAAGCAAAATACTAAAATGTAAAGAAGCAGGCAAATCTGTTGTAGTAGTTCTTTCTGCAATGGGCAGAAAAGGAGAACCTTATGCAACTGATACTTTAAAGGATTTAATATCCTCTACTTGCCCAGGACACAGTCTAAAAACCCTAGATTTACTAATGTCCTGTGGAGAAATAATATCTTCATCATTAATAGGTGCACAATTAGAAGCAATGGGAGAAAAAGTTGTGATACTTACAGGTCCCCAAGCTGGTATTTTGACCGACTCTGTTTTTGGTAATGCAGAAATTCTAGCTATAGACAACAAACAAATACTTTCGCATCTTAGTAATGGTGCTATAGTAATAGTCACAGGATTTCAAGGTGCTACTGAGCTAGGTGAGATTACAACATTAGGTCGTGGCGGTAGTGATACAACAGCTGCTGCCTTAGGGGTTGCACTTAATGCAGAAAGTGTAGATATCTATACAGATGTTGATGGTATTATGACTGCTGATCCTAATATTGTTCCTAATGCAAAAATTATAGATGAAATTAATTATGAAGAAGTATTTCAAATGGCAGACAAAGGTGCTCAAGTTATCCATCCTAGAGCGGTAGAAATCTCGAAAAAAGGAAACCTTACTATAAAAATCAAAAATACAATGTCATCTCACCCAGGAACTAAAATTCATTATTATACACATACAGGCAAAGAACTATACTCCACTCGACCTAATAAGGGAAAACTATTGACAGCAATTACAAGCAAAAATCATATTTCTCAAGTTTCTATTACCATGGATGATAGTTTACAAGGTGATAGCATATTATTTTCCTCTTTAGCTGATGCTAATATAAGTATCGATATGATAAATTTTTTTATAGATAAAAAAGTTTTTACTATAGATGAAAACCAAATAGATTTAACAAAAAGATTAATGGATAAATTTCAATTCAAATATAATATTTTAAATGCCTGTAGCAAAGTTACAATTATTGGTAGTAGGATTACTGGTATTCCTGGTGTAATGGCAACTATAGTTACAGCCCTATCTAAAGAAAATATTAGAATACTACAAAGTTCAGATTCTCATGCTACTATTTCCTGTCTAATTAAAGAAGAGGATGCAAATAAGGCTGTAAACCTACTACATGATGCTTTTAATCTAAATCAATAATTTTTAAAAAATACTTGACATTAATTAAAAAGGGCAATATAATAAACTTTAAATTAAATAATACGAAAACTCTTATCCAGAGAGGTGGAGGGACTGGCCCGATGAAACCCGGCAACCACGACTTTAGTCGAAGGTGCTAATTCCAGCAACACAATTGTGTTGAGAGATGAGAGAGGAATCCTAATTTTATTATGTTATTAGTTAACCTCTTTCATTTTGAAAGAGGTTTTTTTATTTCTTTAAAATACTTTTATGAGGTGATTTTATGATAAATCTAAACAATATTACAAAGATATATGAGGCTAAGGAAGGTAATGTTTTGGCCATTAAAAATATTTCTTTAAATATCAAAAAGGGTGAAATATACGGGATAATGGGAGTTAGTGGTGCTGGAAAGTCTACACTTATTCGTTGTATAAATTTGTTAGAAAAACCAACTTATGGAGAGGTATGGGTTAATAATGTTAATTTAACCAATCTATCTACATCTCTACTTAGAGAGGAAAGAAAGAATATAGGTATGATTTTTCAACACTACAATCTATTAAGTAGCAGAAATGTTTTTGATAATATAGCATATCCCTTAGAATTAGCTGGTGTTAAAAAACAAGAGCGAAACAAACGAATAGAGGAATTGCTTAATTTGGTAGATCTCGCCGATAAGAAAAACCATTATCCGTCTCAGCTTAGCGGTGGTCAAAGGCAGCGTATAGCAATAGCTAGGGCACTTGCAACAAATCCACAAATACTTTTAAGTGATGAGTCTACTTCTGCCCTAGACCCAATTACTAGTAGAAGCATTCTAGAATTATTAAAGGAAATAAATGGAAGATTAGGTGTGACTATAGTGTTAATAACCCATCAAATGGAAGTTATAGAGCAAATATGTCATAGAGTTGCAGTATTACAAGACGGAAGTATAGTGGAGGAAGGCCCTGTAAACAAAGTGTTTTCATCTCCACAAAATCCATATACAAGGCTTTTATTAGATAAAAATGATAGTAATACTTATATTAAAGAATCTATTAAATTATTTAAAACAAAAAAGGTAGGTGTTTTATAGTGTCAAGACTTATTACATTAATTGTACCTGCATTTAAACAAACCCTTTTTATGGTTTCAATTACAACATTATTTGCAGTATTAATAGGTACTCCTATTGGAGTTTTGTTAGTTTCCACAAGAAAAAAACACATTTTAGAAAATAATATTTTACATCGAACCCTTTCTTATATAGTAAACTTTGGACGTTCTTTTCCATTTATTATATTAATGATTTCTATTATACCCTTTACTAGGCTAATAGTTGGTACATCTATAGGCACAAAGGCAGCTATAGTACCTTTGACAGTAGCCACTATACCGTTTTATGCAAGGGTTATCGAAAATGCACTACTAGAAGTTAATTGGGGAATTATTGAGGCATCTCAGGCAATGGGGGCTACCCCTATTCAAATAATATGTAAGGTTTTAATTCCAGAGAGCATGCCAGCCATTGTTTTAGGTATTACAATTACCCTTGTCAACGTTATAGGGTATTCCGCCATGGCAGGAGCAGTAGGAGGAGGTGGACTAGGAGATTTAGCAATTAGGTATGGATATCATAGATTTGATAAGGAAATTATGATTTGGACCGTATTACTATTGATAGTAATAGTTCAAATCATACAATTTAGCGGCAACTTTATATCAAAACAAATTAATAGGAGGTAATTAAAAATGAAAAAAAATATTGTACTATCTATTGTAGGAATTATTATTTTATCTTTAATACTAAGTAGCTGTGGAAAAGCTCCAGCTAACAATACTGCTTCAAATAACGAAGAAGAAACTACAGCTAATGTATTAAATATTGGTGCTACCCCTGAACCCCATGCAGAAATATTAAAAATTGTTCAACCTATACTAGAGAAAGAGGGTGTTGAACTTAAAATTGTGGAATTTACTGACTATGTGCTTCCAAATTTAGCTCTTAACGACAAGGAAATCGACGCTAACTTTTTTCAACACGCTCCTTACATGGACTCCTTTGTTAATAGCCATAATATTAAACTAGAAGCAGCTACTAAAGTTCATATTGAGCCTCTAGGACTTTACTCTAAAAAGTTAGATAAAATTGAAGATCTTAAGAATGGAGCTAAAATTGCAATTCCTAATGACCCTACTAATGGAGGTAGAGCTTTACTTCTTCTTGAGAAATATGGAATTATTAAATTAGACGAAAATGCAGGTTTAGAAGCAACAGAAAATGATATTGTTGATAATCCAAAAAACCTATCTTTCATTGCTCTAGATGCTCCACAACTACCAGTATCTTTAGGTGATACAGATGCTGCAATTATAAATACCAATTATGCTTTAGAAGCTAATTTAAATCCTCTTAATGATGCATTAATTTTGGAAGATGAGGATTCTCCTTATGCCAACATATTAGCCATTAGATCAGAAAGTGCTAATGATGAAAGCATACAGAAACTAGTAAAGGCTCTTAACTCACCTGAAGTAAAGAACTTTATTAATGAAAAATATAAGGGTGCAATTATTCCTGCATTTTAGGTAACTTAAATAAAAAAATGATGGTATAGTATACCATCATTTTTTTATTTATCTACACCTTATTTTAAAGAAGCAGCGAGCTCTGCAACTGCTGTTTGTAATTCTGCTCCCATTTGATGTTGGTTTTGAGATATAGTATTAAGCTGCTCAATTTCCGTATTAATAGAAAATACTTCGTCACTAATCTTGCTTAATATTTCTGCTATTTTCTTTGTAAAGTCTTCACTATTAGTCGCAAGTTTTTGTACCTCTTTAGCAACAATAGAAAATCCTCTTCCATGTTCTCCGGCTCTAGCAGCTTCAATGGACGCATTTAACCCTAAAATATTTGTCTGTTGAGTAATTTTATTCATAAATTGAATAATCTTGTCTGTCTCTTTTACATGCTGTATAGTTCTATCAGCAAAGTCATTTAATGTATTACTAAGTGTAGTAGTCTGGGAAATACTCTCATGCATTTTCATTACGCTACTTGATGTTACATTACTAATATTTCTTATTTCGTTCATTTGCATTTCCAATTGGCCAGTAAGCTTTTCCTCATTGCCTACAAGAATGGTCATTAATTTAGCTGCTTGACTGCGAATAATTTCTGCATTATGGACATTGTGCATATTAATTTCATCAGCTACCTTGTTACTTCCAGTTACTTCGATAATTAAGTCAACTCTTTTTGATAGTATTTCTTGAATGCTGTCAGTATAATATACTCCTAAATTTTTCGCCAACTGAATTCCAGGAGCATTTTCATCTATGTCTACTATACCAGCAATTTCAATTTCCTGCATTTTCATAAGAGTACTTAAAATCGAACGTCCTCCTTGACCACCACCAATAATTGCTATTCTCATAACTTTCTCCCCCACATTTTATATTAAAAAATATTACATATTGACAATAAGTATCCTTTCATAATTATTAGACATTTTTCTTAGAATTCCTCTAAATTTTTTGTAATTTTTTCATTTTTATTTTTATTATATTTTACACATACTAATTATGATCAGCCTAAATATACAAGGATGTGATAATTATGAAAAAAAGAAAGTATTATAACAATCCTAAAGATCTAATTAATGAAACATATAATGCAGATGCATTTAAAGTAATAGAAAAAACAATTAATCCATTAGTAATGCCACTAGATATGGTAAAAGATATTGATGCTTTGGATTCTAAGCATTTTTATCAAGAAGAATGGGATAAGATTATTGGTGGTATAAACAAACAACATTAAGCCATAATTTAAGAAAATGGATATCCAACATATACCGTAAAAAATATGTTAGATATCCATTTTAAAATTGTTTAAAGTTATGGCATTTTAACTATTTAATTCCTATATCTTTACGATAAAAACTTCCTTTAAATCTAATTTTATCTATATTAGCATAAACTTTTTCTCTAGCCTCTTGTATATTTTTATCTATACCTACTACACCTAAAACTCTACCACCCTTTGTCACAATTTTATTTTCATTTTCTATTGTGCCAGAATGAAATATTAATAGTTCATTCTCGATTGCATCTAAACCTGTAATCTCTAATCCATTTTCATATTTATTTGGATATCCTCCAGAGGCTAGTATAACACAAACCACTCCATCTTCACTCCATTGAATATCTGTATCTTTTAATTTTCTATCTATTATATTATCAAATATTTCTATTAAATCAGTTTTTAATCTAGGCAGTACTACTTGTGTTTCAGGATCTCCAAAACGCACATTATATTCTAAAACCTTTGGACCATCTTCTGTAATCATAAGTCCTATAAAAATAATCCCTCTATAATCCATTTTCTCCTGTTGTATACCAATTAATGTAGGATATAAAATTTCTTTCTCTACCTGTTTTGCAATTTCTTCTGTATACACATAGTTAGGAGAATAAGTACCCATTCCCCCAGTATTCGGTCCATTATCCCCATCAAAAGCTCTTTTATGATCTTGGCTACTTACCATAGGAATAATGGTATGTCCATCTACAAAACATAATATAGAAGTCTCTGTACCCTTTAAAAACTCTTCTATAACTATACTTTTACCAGCATCTCCTAATATTTTGTCATCTAATAATTGTTTTATCACCCTTAAGGCTTCTTCTTTATTTTCGCAAATAAATACTCCCTTACCTGCTGCCAACCCATCAGCCTTAACTACTACAGGATAGGAATATCCTTCTATAACTAGTTTTGCTTCTTCAAAGGTGGTAACTTCATGATACTGTGCTGTAGGAATATCATATTTTTTCATAAAATCCTTAGCAAAGGCTTTACTTCCTTCAAGTTGTGCCGCCTGCTTAGTTGGACCTATAACTTTTAAATTATTTTGCCTAAAAGTGTCGACTATGCCTTCTACTAAAGGCTCTTCTGGTCCTACTATAATCAGATCAATATTCATTTCAAGAGAAAATTCTACAAGTTTATCTATATTATTAGAAGAAATATCAACATTTTTAGCAATTTTACCTATACCAGCATTTCCAGGAGCACAAAAAATTTCTGTAACTAGAGGGCTTTGGCTTAGTTTCCAAACCATAGCGTGTTCTCTGCCACCACCACCTATTACTAATAGCTTCATCTTCCCACCCCTTTTTCAAATTAATGTTTAAAATGTCTCATTCCCGTAAACACCATAGAAATACCGTGTTCATTACAAGCTTCAATAGATGTATTATCTTTAATAGATCCGCCAGGTTGAATAATAGCACTAACTCCTGCCTTTGCTGCCTCATCTACACAATCTCTAAATGGAAAGAAAGCATCTGATGCTAAAACACTTCCTTCAAGAGAGTGGGCACTATTTCCAATAGCGTTTTGCAATGCCCAAATTCGACTTGTCTGACCTGGTCCTATAGCTAATGTTTGTTTGTTTTTTACTAAGACAATAGCATTTGATTTTACATGTTTTACTATCTTAAAGGCGAATACCAAGTCTTGATGTTCTTCTTCATTTGGGGCTGTATTGGTTACTACTTTTAGTTCCTTTATTAGGGTATTATTCTCTTCCTGCACTAAAATACCACCCTGTACTTTCTTTATCTGCCATTGTTCTTTAGAATGACTACATATATTTTCTATTTTAATTAAACGAAGATTTTTTTTCTCTTCAAATACTTTTAATGCTTCTTCTGTAAAATCTGGGGCGATAACTACTTCGAGAAAAATTTCCTTCATAGAGTCAGCTATTTTTTTTGTAATAGGCCTGTTGGCTGCAATAATACCACCAAATATTGAAAGTGGATCGGCACTGTAGGCCTTCTCCCAAGCTTCGTCAATATCTTTACCAGATGCTACGCCACAAGGATTGGTATGCTTTACTGCCACTACTGTTGGCTCTTCGAATTCCTTTAACAACTCTAATGCCCCGTTTGCGTCATTAATATTATTAAAGGATAGCTCCTTACCTTGAATCTGAATTCCATCTACTAATGTAGCTTTGTTATTACCCACTTCTTTATAAAATGCTGCCATTTGATGTGGATTTTCTCCATAACGCAGATCTTGTACTTTTTCATAAGTTAAAGTCAAATATTCAGGAAATATGTCAGATTTTTTTCGCAAATAATTAGCTATTAAGCTATCATAATGTGCTGTATGCTCAAATACTTTTAACGCAAGATTATATCTTGTTTCTGTGCTAGTATTCCCCTTGTTTTTTATTTCTTCAATGATCACATCATAATCCATTGGATCTATTACTACAGTCACATCATTATAGTTTTTTGCTGCTGCCCTCAACATTGTAGGGCCTCCAATATCTATGTTTTCAATTGCTTCCTCTAACTGTACACCTTCTTTTAAAATTGTCTCTTTAAAGGGATATAGGTTAATTATAACTAAATCTATAGATCTAATATTTAAGTTTTCTAGTGTCTGCATATGCTCATTATTACTTCTAATAGCTAGTATTCCACCATGTACTGAAGGATGTAAGGTTTTTACCCTTCCATCTAGGCATTCTGGAAAGCCTGTTATATCTGAAACATCCTTTACTTCAACTTTTGCTTCTCTTAATAGCTTTGCTGTACCACCTGTTGAAAGTATTTCTATATTTAAGTCTACAAGTTTTTTTGCTAATTCCACAATTCCTTCTTTATTAGAAACGCTTATTAAAGCTCGTTTTATCATTTTATCCACCCCTCAGTTTTATAAGAAGTTTACAATACATTAACTCGATTATCGCTAATTCTTAATCTATCATCTATAAACAATCTAACCGCTAATGGTAAAATTTCATGCTCTACCTTTAATACCTTTTTCTGTAGACTTTCTACCGTATCATTGAAATCCACCTTTACATCTTTTTGAATAATTATAGGTCCCCCGTCCATTTCTTTATTAACAAAATGCACTGTTGCTCCCGTAACTTTTACCCCTCTCCTAATTGCCTCTTGATGAACTTTTTCTCCATAAAATCCTTTTCCACAAAAGCTTGGTATTAAAGATGGATGTATATTAATAATACGATTTTCATATTTTTTAATAACTTCTATAGGAACGAAAGCTAAGTATCCTGCTAGAACTATTAACTCAACCTTTGCTTCTTCTAAAGTGTTAATTAAGTTTTGTTCATACTCCGAATCTGATTTATATTGTTTTCTATTAATAACTATACTTTTAATCCCACCTCTTTTAGCTCTAGTTAATCCGTAAGCATCCTCTCTATTAGAAACTACTAATACAATTTCTCCACCTACACTTTTATTGTGAACTTCATCAATTAGAGACTGCAGATTTGTACCCCCACCAGAAATCATAACAGCAATTTTTATATTCTTCATAAAATCACCTGTTTGTTCCCTTTAACTATTTCACCTATTTCTTTCACATCTTCGCCACTAGCTTTTAATATTTCCATTGACCTTTGAGCATCCTCTTGAGAAACAACTATTGCCATTCCCACTCCCATATTAAATGTGCTAAACATTTCTTTATAGCTAATATTTCCTTTTTGTTGTATGAATTTAAATATAGGAGGTATTTGCCAGGATTTTATGTCAATTTTTGCATCTACATTTTCCGGCAATATACGCGGAATATTTTCATAAAAACCCCCACCTGTAATATGACAAATACCTTTGACATTTATGTCCTTAATTAGACTTAAAATTGGTTTTACATATATTTTAGTAGGTGTAAGTAACACTTCACCTAAGGTTTCTCCAAATTCTTCGACATAATCTGTAGTTTTCATGTCCAAAATATCAAAGATAAGCTTTCTAACTAATGAATAACCATTGCTATGAATACCACTAGATGGTAAAGCTAAAATAATATCCCCAGCTTCTATATTTTTCCCTGTAATTATATTAGGCTTATCAACAATACCAACAGCAAAACCTGCTAAGTCGTATTCATCTTCCTTATATAAACCGGGCATTTCTGCTGTTTCTCCCCCTATTAATGCACTACCAGCTAGCTTACATCCTTCAGCAATTCCGCCTACAATCTGTGCTATCTTTTCCCCTACCAACTTTCCTGTTGCAATATAGTCTAGAAAAAACAAAGGTTTTCCACCTTGGCATAAAATATCATTAACGCACATTGCCACACAGTCCTGTCCAATAGTATCGTGCTTATCCATCATAAATGCTAGCTTTAGCTTTGTCCCTACTCCATCAGTTCCAGATACTAAAACTGGCTCTTTGTAGTCATTAATATTTAAGGAGAATAATCCTCCAAAACCACCGAGATCTGCTAAAACATTGGAGTTAAAGGTACTCTTAACATGATCCTTCATTAGCTTAACAGCCCTTTGTCCCTCATCAACATCTACACCAGCACTTTTATAAGTTATATCCATCATCCTTACCTCCCAATAGACATCAAATCTTTATAGGATAATCTCCATTAAAGCAAGCAGTACAAAAATTCTCCTTAGTTAATCCTGTCGATTCCACTAAACCATCTAGGCTTATATAACCTAGACTATCTGCTTCTACTATTTGCCTTATTTCTTCAATAGATTTAGTTGCTCCCAGTAACTTACTAGCATCTGGAGTATCTATACCAAAATAACAGCTATAAGCAACAGGTGGAGAGCTTATTCTAAGATGAACTTCTTTAGCTCCTGCACTTCTTAAATCTGCCACAATTTTTCTGCTAGTAGTACCTCTTACGATGGAGTCATCAACCAAAACAACTTTTTTCCCCTTAATGTTTTGTCCTAAAGGACTCAGCTTTAATCTTAAGGCCCTTTCCCTAGATGACTGATCTGGCTCTATAAAAGTTCTACCTACATAACGATTTTTAAACAATCCTTCTCCAAATGGAATACCTAGCTCTTCGGCATATCCTAAGGCTACAGGAATAGATGAGTCTGGTACGGCTATTACCATATCCACATCTATAGGATGCTCCTTTGCTAATATCCTACCTGCATTTTTTCTTGCCTCGTATACGTTAACACCATCAATTAAACTATCTGGCCTTGCAAAATAAACATATTCAAATATGCAAGAGGCTCTTTTTTCTTTTTTAGTATAGTAGGTTGAAGTAATTCCTTCTTTATTAATAGTTATAATTTCACCAGGTTTTACATCTCTAATTAAGGTTGCACCTACAGCATCAAGAGCGCAACTTTCAGAAGCCAATACATAACCGTCATCTAGCTTACCTAAACACAGGGGTCTTAAGCCATAGGGATCTCTGATTCCGATAAGTTCTTCTTCTGTCATAATTACTAGTGCATAGGCACCTTTAATTGAATCCATAGTTTTTTCTATAGAACTTAAAATATCCTCATCACTATATTTAGAGAGTAGTTTAATGATTACTTCACTGTCAATTGAGGTTTTAAAAACCTCCCCAGCATCTTCCAATATTTTTTTTACTTCTTTTGCATTAACTAGGCTTCCATTATGAGCCACTGAAATACTACTCTCCCCTATTTTAGCAATAAGGGGTTGAGCATTTTCCACTTTACTTCCACCGGCAGTTCCGTATCTTACATGGCCTATACTTATATGTCCACCTAACTGGCTTAATATTTTATCGTCAAATACTTCTGATACAAGGCCCATTTGTTTATAATGATAACTCCTCTGTCCATCATTACTTGCAATACCCGCACTTTCCTGTCCTCTGTGTTGCAGAGCATAAAGTCCATAGAAAAGCAATTTAGAGGCATTATCTTCATTCCACTTATACATGCCTATAATACCGCATTCTTCACCTAACTTATCATTATTTATTTCATTAAAAGTTCGAAGGTATCTTTCCATGTTTTTTTCATCCCCTCTATTGGCAGATTAATTATCTCTTCTCCACTTATACTAATTTTAAAGTTTTCTCCTCCAATAGTTCCTAATACTGTGCTTGGTATTTTATTTTCAACTATAAGCTCTTTTATAGTATTTAGATTTTCAGGTCTTACACTTATAATAAATCTTGATTGGCTTTCACCAAATAAAGCAATATCTTTTCTGACCTCACTATCTAATTTAACTTCTACTCCCATTTCATTTTCCATTGCGCATTCTGCTAGTGCTACTGCTAAACCACCTTCTGCTACATCCTGGACAGATTGTAACAGTTTATTATCATTTGCATCTAATATAAGCTTGTGTAATCTTCTTTCCAGTGCAAAATTAACATCTGAAATTTTACCCTTTTCAAGTCCATGTATCTCTGCTAAATATTCACTTCCTCCTAATTCCTCTTTGGTTTTTCCTAGAAGAATTACTACATCACCATCTTCTTTAAAGTTCATAGTAATAGATTTATTTATATCTTCTATTAATCCGATCATTCCAATAATAGGTGTAGGATAAATACTTCCTGTTTCCGTTTCATTATAAAGACTAACATTTCCACCTACAACTGGAGTATCTAGTTCACGACAAGCTTCGCCTATGCCTAATGCACTCTCCCTTAACTGCCAAAATCCGTCTTTTGTCTCTGGATTTCCAAAGTTAAGTCCATCTGTTACAGCTAAAGGTTTAGCACCGCTACATACAAGGTTTCTTGATGCTTCTACCACCGCAATTTTACTACCTTCTCTAGGATCTAAATAACAATAGCGACTATTACAATCTGTAGTTAAAGCAATTCCCTTATTAGTTCCCTTAATTCTAATAACCGATGCTGTCGATCCAGCCTTTACCTCTACTTGTTCAGTATCATTAATATTAAACTGTTTATGCATCCAATCTCTACTTGCAATATTAGGAGAAGCTAAAAGCTTTAATAATACATCATTATAATTTTCCGGCTCCTTTATTTCGTCAAGATTAATATTTCTAACTTCATCAATATATTTAGGTGTTTCAAAATCACTATCATATTTTGGTGCTCCAGAAGAATCTAAGCTAGCAGCAGGTACTTGGCCTACTATTTTATCTCCTTCTTTTATGGTTAGCATATTATCATCAGTTACTTTACCTATGATAACTGAATGAAGCCCCCATTTTTCTACAATTTTATTAACTTCTTCTTCTCTACCTTTTTCAACTATTAAAAGCATTCTCTCTTGGGATTCTGAGATCATAACTTCTACTGGTAACATTCCTTCTACCCTTCTAGGCACTTTAAGAACATCTATTTCCATACCACCTTCACCACGGGTAGCTGTTTCACAGCTTGCTGATGTAAGTCCTGCAGCTCCTAAGTCTTGTAGCCCTACTATACAACCAGTATCTAATAGCTCAAGGGAAGCTTCTAGTAATTTCTTTCCTATTTCAGGATTCCCTATTGGACATACACCTTCTGTTTGGTTTTCTAATCCTGCTGATGCAAAGCTAGCACCACCAATACCATCTCTTCCTGTTGCAGCTCCTAGATACATTATAGAGTTGCCAACTCCCGAAGCGTTAGCACGATGTATTTTATCGTGATTTATTAATCCGATACACATAGCATTTACCAATGGGTTTCCTTGGTAAGAATCATTAAAGTATATTTCTCCACCAACTGCTGGTACATCTACACCATCACAATAGTCCGCCATTCCTTCAAATACTTTTTCTACTAAAAATTTAGTTCTATCATCTGTTTTTATATCTCCAAATCTTAATGAGTTTAATAAAGCAATAGGTCTTGCTCCCATAGCATATATGTCTCTTAAAATTCCCCCTACTCCTGTAGCAGCCCCTTGGTAAGGTTCTATTGCGGAAGGATGGTTATGGCTTTCTATTTTCATAGCAATTGCCATATTGTCTCCTATATCCACTATTCCAGCATTTTCTCCTGGCCCTTGCAGTACTATTTCACTTGAAGTTGGAAAATGTTTAAATAAAACTCTTGAATGTTTATAACTACAATGTTCTGACCACATAGCACTGTATAGATTTAATTCCAGTTCATTAGGTTCTCTTCCTAAAATTTTTACTATTCTTTCGTATTCTGTCTTTTTTAATCCTAAAGTCTCATATTTATTTTCCATTGTTTTTCCCCCTATTCAATAATTTTAATTAATAGTTTTTATATCCAATTTCTTCAAGCTTTTTTGCCTTTTCTTCAACTGCTTTAGTTAAGTTTGATTTATAATTAATTAATTTTTTTCTTACATTTTCATCTACGATGCTAATGATTTGAGCCGCCAATATACCAGCATTTGCTCCCCCGTTTATTCCTACTGTTGCCACAGGAACTCCAGATGGCATTTGTACTATAGAATATAAAGAATCTATTCCATCTAAGGCTTTACTTTTAATAGGTACTCCTATTACCGGTATATGAGTAATTGAGGCTACCATACCTGGTAGGTGGGCTGCGCCTCCTGCTCCCGCTATAATAACCTTAATTCCTCTATCTGCTGCACCTTTTGCGAAACTAAACATTCTCTCTGGAGTACGGTGAGCAGAAACTATAGTAAGTTCATATAAAACACCTAGCTTGTCTAATATTTCCGCTGCATTCTTCATAATAGGAAGATCAGAGTCGCTTCCCATAATAATACTAACAATTGGATTTTTCATAATATCACTCCTAGCAACTAGTTATTTTAAGTGTATTCCTTATAATTTCAGCTCGTTCTAATATTTCTTCAATACCTTCACCTAGCAAAGTGACATGTCCCATTTTTCTTAAAGGCTTTGTATACTCTTTTCCATAGAAATGCACATACACATCTTGCTTCTCAAAGGTGCTTGTTAAACCTTGAATTACAGCCTTACCCTCTATACCTTCTTCTCCTAAAAGATTAATCATTACACTCGGCTTAATTAAGTAAGGAGTTGCCAAAGGGTATCCTAAAATAGCTCTTAAATGCTGTTCAAATTGGGATATATTACATCCTTCTAAGGTATAATGGCCAGAATTATGAACTCTTGGTGCTATTTCATTAATTAATACTTCTTTATTTTTATCTATAAACATCTCTATACAAAATACTCCTGCACCATCTAACTTTTCCATTATATTTAGTGCCAAGTTTTCTGCCTTACTTACTACGTCATCCATAAATCGCGCTGGCACTATAGTAGTTCTTAATATATTGTCTTCATGAATATTTTCAGATAATGGATAGATTTTGATTTCTCCTGTAGTACTACGTGCCGCAATTACTGAAATTTCACTAGTAAATGAAATATACTTTTCAACCATAAGTTCTCTATCCTCAACTTTTAACAATTTGTAGGCAGCTTCAATGTCTTCAACCTTTCTAATAAGCTTATTACCTTTTCCGTCATAACCACCATAACAACTTTTTAAAACTACTGGCAGACCTTCTTTAGCAATATAACTTTTAATATCATCTATAGTATTTACCTTCTCAAATGGTGTAGTTGCAATATTATGACCTTTTAAAAATTGCTTTTGTCTATATTTATTTTGAATCATTTTTAATGTGCTAGGTGAAGGTTCGATTTTATAACCCTTATCCTTAAGCTCAATTAATATGTTTGCATTTATATGCTCCAGCTCATAAGTTACTATATGGCATTTTACTGCCAGTTCTTCAATTTTAGAAGCATCATAATAATCTCCAACTATTTGTTCATCGGCTATAGATGAGGCAGGACAACTTTCATTAGGGTCTAGGATAATAAACTGTATTCCAAGTTTTTTGCCTTCTAAAATCATCATCTTACCTAATTGTCCTCCGCCAATAATTCCTATTTTTATTCTATTTATTCCATAATTTATATCTTTATCCAAAACCATCGCCCCTTTGACCTAATTTTGGTTTTTTTAAAGCAGCTAAGAAATTTCTTAGCTGCTTATGTCTTGCCTAGTGAGGTAATATTGTAAATCTAAGGATAAACAATAATGCCAATATATACACTGTAGGATGAACTTCTTTTGATTTGCCAGTCGCTATTTTCATTATAGGATAGAATATTAATCCTGCAGCAATTCCATTAGCTATACTATAGGTAAATGGCATAATTGCAATTGTAAAGAAAGCTGGCAGAGCTTCTGAAAAGTCATCAAAATTAACTTGTTTAACCGCTCCCATCATTAAAACACCAACTATAATTAAAGCTGGAGCAGTAGCCTGTGCAGGTACCATTAAAGCAAATGGTGCTAAAAATACTGAGAATAAGAATAATAGTCCTGATGTTACAGCTGTTAAACCTGTTTTTCCTCCCTCTGCGACACCTGCTGCTGACTCAACAAAGGTTGTAACTGTAGATGTACCTAAAATAGCCCCTGCAGAAGTTGCTACAGCGTCTGCTAATAGAGCTTTATTCATACTAGGAAGCTTTCCGTTTTCGTCTAACATTCCAGCCTTAGTAGCTGTACCAATTAAAGTTCCAATAGTATCAAACATATCTACTAAACTGAATGAAATAACTACTGTTGCTACACTTGCTAAAGCACCTACAAAGCTTGCTTCACCAATTTTCAATAGTCCTCTAAAGTCCATTTGCATAAATGTAGGACTTAAATCAAAATTAAATGATGTATTTATAGTTGTATTAGTTACTCCCATAGGAATACCTATAAGAGTGGTAGTAACTATACCAATTAAAATAGCACCTTTTACATTTTTAACCATCAATACACCTGTAATCACTAAGCCTATAACAGCCAAAATAACAGGAGCACTGTTAAAACGACTAAATGCTAAAAATGTATTTGGATCTGCTACAATAATTCCTGAATTTGTGAATCCAAGCAATGCGATAAATAGTCCAATACCTCCACTGATAGCATGTTTTAAAGATGCTGGAATTGCATCTATAATAGATTCTCTTGCACCAGTAACAGTTAATACTATAAATAAAATTCCTGAAATAAAGATTGCAGCTAAACCTTGTTGCCATGTATATCCTAAACTCATTACAACTCCATATGTGAAGAAAGCATTAAGTCCCATTCCAGGTGCCTGTGCAAATGGAATATTAGCATAAAGTCCCATAATAAGTGTTCCAAGTGCAGCGGATAAACATGTTGCTAAAAATACTGCGTTATAATCCATTCCTGCCTTTGAAAGTACATCTGGATTTACAAATAAAATATAGGCCATAGTAATGAAAGTAGTAATACCAGCAATAATTTCAGTTTTTACATCAGTTTTGTTTTCTGATAGTCTAAAATACCTATCTAAGGCTGATGTTGATGCATTGGTGTTTTTTGTACTCATTTTTTAGTCCTCCTTAAGTAAAATAAATTCATGAATATTTATGATTGCCTTATTAAAATAAATAAATTAAACCCGAACAGATAGGTTACAAGGAATGAAACCTATCCGTCCGGGTTTTTATCCCATCGGTGTAGCATATAACATGCTTGTACCGCTCGGACCAGCACTAATATCATATTATATTAGTCGGAACCCTAGGTACACTTTCATTCATAGTCGAATAATTTACGGTTATTCGGTAGAGACTGCTAAACCATATTATTAGCATTATATAAATTTAAAATTTATATTCAGTTTTTCTAACACTTCTTAACTACATCTTAATAATAACAGAGATACCTTTTATGGTCAATAGGATTTTCGAACATTTTTATATTTTTTTTATTTTAAATATGCTAGTTTCCGAACTATGCAATATATAATCCTGTTTAATGTTCGGAATTATTCCTATTTCATTTCATAATATATTTTTTCACCATAAAAAACAAAATACTATTCATGATATGTTTTTGTGTATTTATTGTTTTATTTGAAATATTTATTGACAAACAATAAATATTTTATTAAAATAACTATAGAATTAATAGAAAAAAGAAAGTTGAGGTTAATTAAAGTGAAAAAAAATGTTAGTTCTAAAATGCTAAATATCATTGTAACACTCGGCATAACTCTTACTCTCTTAGCACTTCTAGCTACTCCCTTAGTCTTAACAGCTTTTTTTAAAAGCGCACTTTCAGTACTAAATCAGGACTTGGTAATGACTATAACTATTTGTATATATATATGTGCAGCACCTTATATGATAGCTTTATTCAATTTAAAAAAGCTTTCTAAACTAGTGGTAAAAAATAATCCTTTTTCACCTGATACCGCTAAGTCACTAAAGATTATTTCTTTATGTGCTTTTAGCGAAATACTATTATTTAATGGCTGTTCAATATATCTTATGTATTATCATGACATATTTTTATATGCATTATCTATTATCCCTATGATTTTAGTTACATTTATCTCTTTAGCTATAGGCTTTTTAAGCTTAACTTTATCACATTTATTTGATCAAGCTACAAGAATTAAAGATGAAAATGATAAAACTATATAAAAAGGATGACTGTTATGGCGATTATAGTAAATCTAGATGTAATGATGGCAAAAAGGAAAATTAGCTCTACTGAGCTTTCTAAGAAATTAGGTATAACTATGGCTAATCTTTCAATTCTAAAAACTAATAAAGCTAAAGCTATACGTTTCTCTACACTTGAAGCATTATGCAGAATTTTAGACTGTCAACCTGGTGATATTTTGGAATATGTAGAAGATGTAGAAGATGAGGATAACATTTAAAATACCTATAAAAGTAGCTATGACCTTGTTTTAATTAACAAGTATCATAACTACTTAATTTTTTTATTAAATTCTCTTTAATCTATTAGAAACATTGGTTTTTCATCTATCTACTTTTATTCCCACTCAACTGTAGCTGGTGGTTTAGAGGTAATATCATAAACTATCCTATTAACCCCTTCAACTTCATTAACGATTCGTCTTGACATGTTCTCTAAAACTTCATAAGGAATTCGTGCCCAGTCAGCTGTCATAGCATCGGAGCTTGTAATAGCACGAATTCCAATTGTATGAGAATAAGTTCTCTCATCACCCATAACACCAACACTCTTAATATTAGGTAATACAGCAAAGTATTGCCATATTTCACGATCTAATCCTGCTTTTTTAATCTCATCCCGAACGATAGCATCAGCTTCACTCACAATGTTCAGTTTTTCTTCTGTTATCTCTCCTAATACCCTTACGGCTAGTCCTGGTCCTGGGAAAGGTTGTCTCCATACAATTTCTTCTGGTACGCTTAATTCTGTACCTACCATTCTAACTTCATCTTTAAAAAGGAATTTAAAAGGCTCAATCAACTCAAACTTCATATCTTCTGGTAAGCCACCAACATTATGATGACTTTTAATAACTGATGCTGTTTCTGTTCCACTCTCAATAATATCTGGATATAGAGTACCTTGAACTAAGAAGTCAAAATCTCCAAGTTTTTGAGATTCTTCTTCAAAAACACGGATAAATAACTCTCCAATATACTTTCTCTTTGTTTCTGGATCTGTTATACCTTTTAGTTTTTCTAAGAATCTATCCTTTGCATTAACACGAATAAAATTCATTTTAAATTGATTTTTAAAGATGTCTTCAACCCAATCCCCTTCATTTTTTCGAAGTAATCCATGATCTACAAATACACATGTTAAGTTATCACCGATTGCCTTATGAACAAGGACAGCTGCTACAGAAGAATCTACCCCACCAGATAAAGCACATAGAACTTTTCTATTTCCTACTAACTTTCTGATATCTTCTACTTCTTTTTCTATATAATTTCCCATTGTCCAATCTCCTTGGCAATTACAGATTTCATATAGAAAGTTCTTTATAATATCTTTCCCTTTTTCTGTATGCTCTACTTCTGGATGGAATTGTACTGCGTAAAGTCCTTTTTCTTGATTTTCCATTGCAGCTACAGGACAATCTGAAGTTGTAGCACTAATTCTAAAATCAGAAGGTGCCGCTTCAATAAAATCAGTGTGACTCATCCAACAAATAGAGTCTTGCGGAATTCCTTTAAATAACTTAGAGTCTTTATTCATTTGTAAAGCAGTTTTTCCATACTCTCTATTTTTAGCACGATTTACTTTTCCACCTAATGTATGAGCCATTAGTTGTCCACCATAGCAAATTCCTAAAATTGGAATTCCTAATTTGAAAATTTCTTTATCACATTGAGGAGCTTTTTCTCCATATACACTTGATGGCCCTCCAGTAAAGATTAATCCTTTTGGATCTTTAGCTTTAATTTCTTCAGCACTTATTTTATAAGGAACAACTTCACAATAAATATTATGTTCCCTTACTCTACGTGCAATTAATTGATTATACTGACCGCCAAAATCTAATATTAATATTAATTCCTGTTTCATATAGGTCACCTCTTTCTTATTCGCTGATACTATAGTTAGGTGCTTCTTTTGTAATTATTATATCATGTGGATGACTTTCACGAAGGCCAGCTCCAGTAATACGTATAAATTTACCATTTTCCTGTAGGTCTTTTGTAGTTGCAGTTCCACAATAGCCCATGCTTGCTCTTAATCCACCCATTAATTGATAAATAGTTTCCTTAACATATCCTTTATAAGGCACCTTACCTTCTACACCTTCTGGTACTAACTTTTTATTATCTTGTTGGAAGTAACGATCCTTACTTCCCTTTTCCATAGATGCAATAGAACCCATACCTCTGTATACTTTAAAGCTTCTACCATTAAATATAATAGTTTCTCCTGGGCTCTCTTCTGTTCCAGCAAATAAAGAACCTATCATAACAGCACTTGCGCCAGCTGCAATTGCCTTTGGAATATCTCCTGAATACTTAATACCACCATCTGCAATAACTGGGATACCATATTCCTTTGCTACCTTTGCACAGTCATAAACAGCAGTAACCTGTGGTACACCTATTCCAGCAACTATCCTAGTTGTACAAATAGAACCTGGTCCAATACCTACTTTTATAGCGTCAACCCCAGCTTCAATTAGCTCTCTAGCTGCTTCTCCTGTTGCTATATTTCCAGCAATAATTTGAAGATCTTTATACTTTTCTTTAACTTTTTTAACTGTTTCAATTACTCCTTTAGAATGTCCGTGGGCAGTATCTATAACTATAACATCTACTTTAGCCTTGTATAATGCTTCTACTCTATCCATAATATCATTTGAAACTCCAACCGCAGCCCCTGCTAATAGTCGTCCGCTGCTATCTTTTGCAGAATTTGGATATTGAATTGCCTTTTCTATATCTTTAATTGTAATTAATCCCTTTAACATTCCATTTCCATCTACAATAGGTAGCTTTTCAATTTTATGTGCCATTAGAATTTTTTGTGCTTCATCCATAGAGATTCCTTCTCTTGCAGTAATTAGATTGTCCTTTGTCATAGCATCACTAATTTTCTTTTTATGATTTGTTTCAAAACGAATATCTCTATTAGTAATAATCCCTACCAGTTTACCTTCTTCTGTAATTGGCACTCCAGAAATTCTATATCTTGCCATTAATTTTAAAGCATCTTCTATTATATGATCTGGAGATAAAAAGAATGGATCTACAATGACACCGTGCTCACTTCTTTTAACTTTATCTACCTCTAGTGCTTGCTCTTCTATAGACATGTTCTTATGGATAATTCCAATTCCGCCTTCTCTTGCCATAGAAATAGCCATCTTTGCCTCTGTTACCGTGTCCATTCCTGCACTCATAAGTGGAATATTAAGTTTTATTTTTTTAGTTAAATATGTTGAAACATCTACTTGGTTTGGCAATACCTCAGACTTTGATGGAATTAGTAATACGTCATCAAAGGTTATTCCTTCTTTTACAATTTTATCTTCCATAATTCTCTCCTCCATTCTATTATTTTCATCTTTTATATAAAAATAAATTTTAAACACAAAAACCCATATAATAATTTCTCTCTATAGATATAACCTTAGAGTGAAATTATTATACGGGTTTGATAAAACTAATATTGATTATATTAATATATAGGATTAATAAATAAAACCTATATTGCATATAAACAAATAGACTTAGCTTTTCAGTATAATAATTCCACTCATAGTCGAATGATTATCGGTCATTCGGTAGATACTTCCGAACCATATTATCGGTATTATATGAGTGATATTTTTTAAAAAATATTCTACAAAATATGAAGTTTTTTACTGTCTAATAAGATTGTTTCATAATAAAATATCAAATTATAATTCTCTTGTCAAGTGCTTTGCTTTATGATTGTTTTTTCTAAATATTCGATCTTTGTTGTAATGTCAATATTTTAAAGCTATCTTCTTTAATCTCTCAATAATAGGAAGTTTTTGTGTACAAAGAGTCTCACAAAGACCACATGCTATACAATCGGTAGCTGTACTGACTCCCTCTTTTAAAACACCTTGATCCTTAAACCAATTAATACGTTTCTTAGTTTCGTTTTCATCCTTTAATAAAGAAAGATTATAGGCTTCCATATAGGAAGGTATTTTTATCTTTTGAGGGCATTTACTACAATAGCCACAAGTAGTACATAGTAAGTTCATACTGTCTGTAATTCGACTTTTAATTTCTTTTAGTTTTTCATCTGAAACTATAAGTGGATAATCTGCTACCTTTACATTTTCCTCTACTTCTTCAATAGTTTTCATGCCAGCTAACACTACTGTAATCCCTTTCTGTGCTGCATTAAATCTTAGTGCTGCTTGAGACACTGTTTCATCTTGTCTTTCTCTAATAAAATCGAAATAATCTCTATGCTGAGGAATTAATCCTCCACCTTGAGGATTCATTGTAACTACACCTAAATTATGTTCAAATGCAGCTTCTACCCCTTCCTGCCTATAGGGATGGTTTACTAAATTATAACCTAAAAGTACACCTTCAAACACATTATCCTCAATAATTTTACGTATATCCTCACCCTTACAATGGGTCGAAAATACCAAATGCTCAATTAGTCCCTCTTCCTTGGCCTTTAGAGCACCTTCATATGGTCCTCCCGGAGCCATTATATGATGGTATTGATCTAAATCCATAACGCACCACATATGAAAGAAATTAATTTTTTCTATATCCATGATTTTAAGTGAGTTTTCTATTCTCCAGCGAACTTGATCCGCAGTTTTTTCCTTATTTATACTACTTTTTGTAGATACATAATATTGTCCAGGCATATTTTTAAATGCCTGTCCGAATATTGCCTCACTTCTATCGTCACAATAGCCTGGAGCAGTATCAAAATAGTTAATCCCTAGGGCGTTAGCTCTTCTAACTACCTCTGCGCTATAGTCATTATCTTCCCCAAAACGCATTCCACCAAATCCAATAACCGAGACCCTTTTCCTTGTCTTACCATATTCACGATAAATCATTAAATCTCCCCCTAATTTATTTACTACATAAATAATATTATATAATATTTCAAATTATTTTTCTATTTTTTGTAATGCAAATAATAATTTACCACAACTGTATTGTTTTCCAGCTATATGTTTTTAATTTTTTCAAATAATAATATTGGAATACAATAAATTTACTTTATAAGGAGGTAATCGATAAGATGACAAATACTATGCAAGATCAAATGAATACTCCAGTAGGACAAGGAAGTAAAAAGCTTGATTCTGATAATTTAAAGGTACTAGAGGATCAGTTAAATCATGAATCTCTAATGACAAAAAAATGTACCAACTATGCTAGCTATTGTACTGATACTGAACTGAAAAATCTTTGTCAACAAGCATCTCAAAAGCATAAGCAACACTATAATGAGCTATTAAATTACTTGAATTCTCACCAATAGTTAATATGAATAATATAAATTATATAATATATTAAGGAGGTTTTTTTATGCAAATGAATCATCCAACATTTACAGAAAAAGAATTGATGAATGACTTGTTAACTTCCGAAAAACAAGTAACTTCTGCATATAACGTAGGAATAACCGAAGCATCTTGCACTAATTTAAGACAGCATTTAACTAAATGTTTAACAGACACACAAGAAATTCAATACCAAATATTTAATGCAATGAAGCAAAGAGGATGGTATCAAACTAAGCCAGCTCAAAGCCAAGATGTTCAAAGCGCAAAAACAAAATATAACCAAATGAAAAGTGAACTTCAATAATATTAAAATAGGGTAGAACCTCCTACCCTATTTATTATTTATACTTTCTTTTATCTAAATAATAATATAAATATAGTCCTATTAGTAATATTCTAAATATTATTGACGAAAACATTGTAATAACAAATATTACTTAAATTAATTTTATTAAAATGGTCTACTAATATCTTTCCTTTACTTCTTTCCTAATAAAAAAACAAATAAATTCTGAACTTAATCGATTAATAATCCCATTAACAAAGAATCATAAAATATCCCATTAAGTAAAAAATCCCTTTTTAATATACCCTCCTGAACAAATCCAAGCTTATTATACAAATTGATACCACGTACATTATCTGTTCTAACTCTTAGATTTATTTTTCTAATTTTTCCCGTTGTTTTGCTCCACTCAATTAAATATTTTATAAGCTCTTCTCCTATTCCTTTACCCCAATGTTCTTTAACAACAGATACTCCAAATTCACCTACATGAGTATTTCTTAATCTGGAACCACCAGTAAAGTTTAAATTGCCAATAATTTTTCCATCAACTTCAGCAATAATAAACAGGGCATTATCTTTTTTTAATATATTTTCAATCATATCTTCTTCTTGTTTAGCAGTTATTCCAAATTCACCTACACCAAATGTTAAAAAATCTGATTCACCACCAATAACATTTAAGTACTCAATTAATGCTGGAGCATCTGATTTTAAAGCCCTTCTGATAATACATTTATCATTTATTTCTTTCATAACCAATCCTCTCCTTGATTTAGCAATATACCTTGTTTTTATATAAATAGTAATGAAGTTTTTTAACAAAGTAATTTTTTCATCTTCATAGTACTTAATATATTATATTTATTCATTTTTTTGTAAATACCTTTTAAATTTTATATTTTTCTTTATACTAAAAATAAAATACCTAGGGTTTATCATATAATTAAACTATCTAGGCATTTTATTTGTACAATATTTTTATTTTAATTTTTTAACTAATTTATCTGCTATTTCATCAAAAATGGTGTTTTTATATTCAAACACTCTACCACGATCTGATAGTTCTACAAACTCTTTTTCAATTGAAATATTCCCTAAAAAATCGATTCCAAGCTCATTTGCTACCTCTTCTGTTTTTCCTTTTCCAAATAAATAGTATGGTTCTGGATATGATGGGGGCTGTACATAGCTCATATTTTCTATTAAACCTATAACCGGTATATTCATTTTTTCTGCCATATTAATACCCTTAGTTACAATCATAGATACAAGACTTTGAGGTGATGTTACCATTACAATACCCTCTATAGGAATAGACTGCATTACTGTAAGGGCCACATCTCCTGTACCTGGTGGGAAATCAATTAGCAGATAGTCCAGTTCTCCCCATGAAACATCTGTCCAAAATTGTTTTACTACACCACCAACTACAGGACCTCTCCAAATTACAGGTTCTGTTTCATTTGGTAGCAACAAGTTCATCGACATTACCTTTACACCATTTTCTGCTACAATAGGTACAATACTCTGATCTAATTGTTTCGCGGGTCCTTTTAGTCCAAATAGCTTTGGAATACTAGGTCCTGTTATGTCACCATCTAAAATACCTACTAAATATCCTTTTTTTGCTAAGCTTGATGCCAGCATTGATGTAACTGATGATTTACCAACTCCTCCTTTACCACTCATAATACCAATAACATTTTTTATTCTGCTAAATTCATTTTCTTTTTCTGGCACAATACAACTATTAGAAGTGCATTTGCCTTCAACACTATGGGAGCATCCATTACATTTATCACTCATCTTTAGTTCCTCCAATACAAATAAATTCTGCTATAATTTCAGTATATCCATAAGAAACAAGTTAATTCAACACAATATTAATGATTTAAATAAGAAGATATTCTATTATAAGAATAAATTTAATCAATTCTACAGATAATTATATTAGGCTACAAGCTAACTATAATTATTTTGTAAAGGAGTGTTTATATGTCTGAAGAACAAAACAACAACAACAGAACACAACATGCTGATGGTTGGGGAAGTTTAATATTGAGAGTTATACTTTCCGCCATAGTCCTATCAGTTGCCGCATTCCTTACTCCAGGTTTTACTATTCGCGGCATTTGGGCAGTATTGCTAGCAGCTGTAGTTATTTCAGTTGTTGATTATTTAATTCAAAGAGTAACAGGCCTACATGCTTCACCTTTTGGTAGAGGATTTTCTGGTTTTATTATAGCGGCAATTGTGCTTTATGGAACCCAATTTTTGATACCTACTATGAGAGTCACAATGTGGGGAGCTATTTTGGGTGCAATTGCAATAGGTATAATAGATATGATTATCCCTGGACAGACATTTTAAAATATCTTTGAAGTCCTACATAAATAGACCATGCAATTTTTTGCTGGTAATGTGGGTCGTTTAGTTTTTGCTCTTCTTGAGGGTTAGACAAAAAACCACATTCTATTAGAACTGTGGGGATGTCTAACTCTTTTATTATATAAACAGAATCATTTTGTAAAGGTACCCTCTTATTGTCATTGTCTAATACCCTAACCAATTCTTCCTGAATCATATTAGCCAATTGCCTTCCACTCTCATTATTCTTTGGATAGAAGGTTTGAGCACCATAGTACTTAGATTGCGTAAAACTATTTACGTGAATAGATAAAAAAACATGTGGTTCATTTTCTATTACAATATTTTTCCTGTTTGTTAAGTCTATGCTTTTCATTTTTCTATTGCTACCATCATCTATATATAAATCAATATCCTCTTCTCTAGTCATAATTACAATAGAACCACTTTGTTCTAAATATTCACGTAGATATAATGAAATTGCTAAATTAATTTCCTTCTCATGCTTACCATTATGTCCTAATTTACCAGGGTCGAACCCACCATGCCCAGGGTCTATAACTATTACTTTAGCTGTTGTAGGAATACTATATGTCTCTATAGTTTTATAATAATTAAATGATGCAATTAATACTGTGATTGAAATCAATAATAGGCAAATTCTAATTATCCAATATTTACGTACAATAATTAATCTCAACTTATAATTCCTCCTTCCCTTGCTTTATCTTTATTGCTTATTATTATATGAATTGTATAGGTTGTTTCACTACATAATTAATTATTCATTCATGTATAATTAATTAATAATTTAGTAGTTTAAGGGGAAAATATATTTGAAAATATACGTTAGGAGGATATAAATGGAAAATAATAAAGATAAAGAACATGTAATAGATCAGATGAATCAATTAAAGATGCACAATGATAAGATTAAAGAGTGCTTGTCAGCAATACAATTGTTAATGGTAGATAACAATAATAGTCGCATTAAAGATGAATCTGTAACAAATGAACTTGATAATTTATCAAAACAAGTAAATTCTATATCTACATCAATTAATACTATTGAAAGAAGTTTAAGCTAATATATTTCGACATATTTATTTATAATATGATTATTTCCTGGGAAATCTTCATTTTTTCATTCGAAAATTACAACTTACAATGAAAAAGTTTGTATATTATTAATCAACATTTGGCTAATACTCTGGAATAAAATATAAAAACAAAGAAATCCCTCAAACATCAGTGTTTGAGGGATTTTGTATTTTATAAATATTATCTCTTTGAGGATTTTATGGGTTGAATCTTAAATTTGCAAATTCTTCACCCTTATTTGTTAGTTGCAAATTAATTATGAGAAGATTTTTGTAAAGTCTTATAAAGCTCTAAATTCAATTTTAAGCAGTTTCATCCCCGAAATTATGTAATTTATAAACACCTATAAAATAATTGAATACAAACTAATCTGATGTGTTGTTTAATTAATACATTAAATCTTATTTATAATTTTCTATTTTTTTGTTTTTTAATATATTTTCAACAAATCCTTCACACATTTTTATATGCAACATAGTATGGAAGTACAATATATTTTTCTCTAGTGCTCTTTTTTATATAAGAATAAAATAGGGTATGCAGCTTTACATACCCTATTAGTAAAATGTTATTCTTGATATGTTTAGTAAACCCTAGGACATTCTTGTTCTATTGGGCAAACTCTATGACGTTCTTGTTCTCTTGGACACTCTCTAGGACATTCTTGTTCTGTTGGGCACTCTCTACTAGTTCGACCAATTGCAACCTGTCTATTTTGTAAAAGTTTAAGTGTAAGAGCTATAACCATTTTTTCTTCAATTTTTGTGAATACTTTTTCTCCTACAGGTAGATCTGTATGCTTTGGACGTTCACGATGTAAAAACTCGTCGAACTCAACAATTTTAGCACTTATTAATTCACAAAATACTAGTTCATTAAAAAATTCTGTGCTGATTTGATTAAACTCTGATAAATCTCCTGATAATAGTCTATCTTTTTCAGCAAAATCATTTGATAATTCTTTTGATGTAAAAAATTCAAATTCATTTGATGTATTAGTAATAAGAGGTGCTGGACATGTACCATTAAATCTAACTACTGTTGTACATTCAAAAGGAACATCTACTGTACAGTGACGAATATCTCCACACATTCCATGATGACTTGAGCATTCTCTTGTTGCGAATTCAATATTTTTACGAACAAATCCTTTAATAAATAAAATGTCAGTACCTTGTATAAGCATACATTGAACTACTTTTAC